>NZ_JAKKSJ010000061.1:0-22006 GCF_025653365.1 Shewanella sp. SW32
GGTGTGCCACCCTGGCGTTCTAGTTTTAACTGTCTCACCCATTTATCCATAGTGGACTTACCTACGTTCATCGCCTTTGCAGCTTCGATGATGCTATGGTTTTTATCGAGGACTAATTGGGCTGCTTCAAGTTTGAATTCAGCACTAAATGTTTTTCTGGTTGTCGATCTCATGTGTTCACCTAAAGTCATCTACGAGGTAATAATATCACCTCTATTTAGGTGGCCAAAATTAGTGTGCCACTACAATACCAGCCAATGCAGGTCGTCACTGGTTAAAAAGTAGTTTATTAGATCAAGGAGTCGATCCTGAGTTAATCAACTTTCAAATGGGTCATTGGCAAGCTGGTGAAGTACCAATAGGAAATTACTCAGCGTTAAGCCATATCGAAGCCATTAATGAATTAGTGCCTATCTTAGATAAGTTATTCAGGGAGGTAGGATGGCAACCACTAAAGTCAGTGCTTTCATAATCCAGCTATCAAAAGAGGGGAAGCTACATCCATTATACATAGAATGCCGCACCGCATTTTTAAACAGCATATCGCCATCTATTGCTGTAAAAAATAAAAAGTCAGAAAAAATTGAAAACGAATTTTTTGCATCCTATCACAATCTGCTCGGGCATCTAAAAAAGGAGATTAAACTTTCTGATAACGCTTTTTTACCAGAAGAGTTAGAAAACGTGCTTGCCGCATTGAAGCCTGAAGTGCTAAGCAAACAAGCACAACTTCTCATACTGCAATCTATACTCAACTATGCCAAAAAGTTCTTAGACATAGACTCGCCAAACATTCCTTCAATCATCACGTTAAAACGTGATAAACCGATGTTGACCCCGGTAGATTTGACAAAATTACCCATAGTCGAGCTCATTAACACTCAATTAAGCAGGGAGTTGATAGCGCCTCATAGAGATTTAGATGACAAGGCTAAGTTGGGGAGACTATTACTCGTCTTATATTACACAGTGAACATAGAGAAAACTGAACATTTACAGCTTATGGTTGAATACCCACAGGACATATTCTACGTGGGAGGAATTTGTTATTGGCAATGCCAAAATATCAAAATAAATTCGCCACGGTATGTGCTAAGTGATATGGCTGTCATGGCTTTACAGCAATGGCATAATGTGCACCATAGCGCGTCTTTCGCAATAAAGCCCAGTCAGTTCAAAGCTGCTTTAGTGCATTATCTTAATTACGGATCGTATTTCGATTGGTCAGATATATCACTATTGAAGCTAAGGGTGCTGCGACGAATTGATAACGTCCTCCGTTATGGCCCGGTTCAATATCGTATGTACATGTTACCTGGCGTTTGCCAGCCATTGCCCACACATGCGTTTGTACGTATCCTGACAGGAAAAGTTTATGCAAACGCCGAACCGTACCTTTCAGAAGCCATTTCTGATAAAACCAAAGCTTTTCGTGATTGGTCCGTTGTCACGAACGAGAAAACTTCTTTTGTGTCGATGGAAAAGACCCTCGAACAATTAGATAAGGTATATACCGAGCTCTGCTATCTTGTAGATAGCAACAAACCTCGAGCCGATTGTCTTGGGGCTATAGCAATCATTCTGGATCAACAATCATCTAAGAGTAATCCATACTTTTGGATTTTATGTGCATGGCTGTATTCGTTACTAAAGACAGGTGGTATGCACAAGCGGCGGCTAAAAGTCTCGACAACTATTGATTATGTCAAAAGTTTAAGCCGGCCATTTCTAATCATTTTTTGCACAAGCGATATTGACTTATTGTCTGGTGAGGATTGGGCTGAGAAATTAAATGATGCTGCTGACCATTTTTCTTCGGCACAGCGAAAAAAATATATCTACTATTTTGCGCAGTTTCTGAGTGATTCAGGCTTTGTTCGAGATTTATGTTTATCTGATATTGAGGTGTTTGGGAGCTCCAGTGAGGTAGATAGCAACCTGATTTCCCATGAGCATGTGCAAGTCATGTTGTCCTATTTAGATCATCAATCGGTACATTGTCCGGCGCACCACGATGCCTATTTTCTTTTGTGTTTCTGTTTTTACAGTGGATTACGTCGAAATGAAGCCGCCAAGTTAACCTGGGGGGATTTTACATTCTCTCTGACTGAACCAACCCATAACGACTTTGATTATGTTCAGCTTTCAGTGAGACCTAATAAACATAGGACATTAAAAACGACCTCCGCCAGAAGAGAGTTACCTTTAGACGCTTTGTGGCCGAAAACGGCATTGAGTAAGTTGCGATACACTTATCGAATCATCCATGGAGCAGGGGCTAAGAATAGCACCTTACTATTTGATAATCAGAGAAGAGTGAATCAGGCTTATGACTTAATAACAGACTTAATGCGTCATTACACCCAAGATCAAAGTTTACGTGTACATCATTTACGACACAGTTTTGCTAATTGGACCTGGTGTCGTTTGAATGCCAGCATCATAGATACGGGCAGGCGACATTTGACCTTGTTCAATGATGAGTTTTTTGATGAAAAGTATCTAAAAAGGTTGCAAACTCGTCTTTGCTATAGTGATAACACCCGCAAGAAAATGTTTATCCTGTCTCATATGATGGGCCATAAAGACGTGCAATCGACGCTAAATAGTTATCTTCATTTAAAAGACCTACTGTATTACCTGCAGCACAATTCGCGCTTTGAACTGACAAAATACTTTACATCAGAGTGCGTGGGTCGTGTGACACTGCAACCCCTTGAACCAGGATTGAGTCTAGCTGAACGCATAACGTACTACACTCAGGACGTAATGCACAAACTTGCCATTAAACCAGCTCAACAAACAGTCAGCCTAGTGATGCCAAGTTTAGCGAACTTCTCTGCCAATATAAAAACTGGCTTAACTATCAGTAGTTTAACTTGGGCCAAAGCATTAAATGCGTTACATACATCATCCACCATCGAAGTTGCCGCGCACTATGTGGTTCCATTAGAGCAATTACAAAAGTTACTCAGTAATGCCGAGACTATTCATAAGAATTATCCTCGCAGAGGTAGGCACTTACCCTTAATCCCTAAGTTTCCGCGTATAGACGTTTCAGTTGTTAACATCCAACAAAATAAACATTTAGCTAATTCAACACGTGTGTTTATCTTTTTATGTAATAAATTGGATAACAACATTAGTGAAGGTTCATTGACCTTAGAAAATATTCGCCTAGGGATAGAAATTTTGCGGTATGCGGTTCCCGGTAAACATTACGCCTTACGCTGTCCAGACGCAAATATTTCAAGAATGTTTATCCGCCTATGTCAATTGTTGGATTTAAAAGCCAGGCATTTAAATTTTCGCTATCATAATGCAAACCTAACCCCTGAAAAGTCTAATATTATCCAGGCTAGATGGAAGAAGACGCTTATCGAACATGGTTTCAGTGACACTAAATTTGTCGTTGCTAGTGAGAGTGAAGGGCTTTATTTAGGCAAGCATGATGGTAATGGGTTTCTAGAGATAGCCGTAGTTAACAATTCATATAAGCGAATACAAAGACATCAAAGCATATTCAGTTTTTTACATTTGCTGCTTATTTTGAGCTATTGATGTAGATCTTTTTTGAGGTTTATGCCAACGAAACTCTGATGGAACAGTTGTCACATTAGCATTTTTTATCGTCATTTATCATTAAGATTGCTCAACTTAATTTAATCTTCGGATGACAGAATCACCGACTTTTCTAAAATCATAGTGGGCGGGTAATGACTTAAACTGATCACGTACATACCCCGATTGTGCAGAGCTGCGGTCTGCTTGCTGAAGTACGTATTCCATTGCATAGCGGACTTTATGGCCATAGGGTTTTGCAGCAAGTAAGTCGCTCAGTAGAGCAAATACCTTACTGTTGATGGTGCCCAGTTCACCCAGAGGCTTAGCTAGAATCGCGAAGTTGTAGCTCTCATGTGGGCCAGGCACATAATGTTCAATGTGCTGGTTTAACATGGCATAAATTTTACCAATATCATGAAATAACCCCGCTACCAGTCCTGTCTGACACTCGATTTCTGAATGCTGTAGATGTTTGGCATTGTGATAGGTCATCTCAGCGACCTCTATGCTATGTTCAAATAGTCCATTGGCATAGGAATGGTGATGCTGATAACTGGCTTGGGCCTTGATAAATATCTTAAGAATGTCTGTTCTCTCAAAGATAAAATTGACGAAGGGCTGTAGTTCAGGACAAGTCACTAGGCTTAATAACTTCAAAAAACGACCTAGCAACTTCTCTTTTGTCGAACCCAGTAGCTGAGTTAACTGAATATATTCATTTTCACTGTAACGAGTGAGTATGGGTTTCATCGCACAGATAACGACATTGCCTCGGCTATCATGAGTAATGTTCATTTGAGCTAGCCCATAGTTGAATTGACATGTCCTGGCAATATCTGCAGATGTGATGGCATGTATTGTCTTTTGGTTTGAAATAAATTCACAGTTAGCAGTAGGTAGATGACCACTGATTTTAATGTCTTTAACCCATGCAAATATAACGTTATTCATAATGGGGATCTCCTGATGTAGCTAGCTGAATTTGCTTTACTAAGCGGTCGAAAGCACTGCCGTCCTGTCTTGTGATATTGGGTACATAACGGCTATACACCTCGAACAACATTTTGGTCGTGCTATGCCCCATTTGTTTGGCAATCCATTCAGGGCTCTCGCCAGCGGCTAACCATAAGGTTGCGCAGGTATGTCTCGTCTGATAAGGGCGACGACGTTTGAGGCTCAAAGCGGTTAACGCCGGATACCAGATCCGCTTGGTGACATTTCGATGATCGAGTGGCTTACCTTTAGAGTTACAAAAAACGTACGTCAATCTCCCTGTCAGGCTGAATTGACGCTTAAGCGCCTCAGTTACAGGTTGAGACAATTGAATACTGCGATAAGATGCCGATGTCTTGGGTGTTTCGACATTGCCATCAACCAGAGTCTCTTGAACTAATATCTCACCACGCTCTAAATTGACGTATTGCCATTTAAGACCATCGATCTCAGCAGTTCTCATCGCGGTAAAAAAACGCACCGTATAGTAGTCACGAAAATCTTCTCTAACGTTAGATAAAAACAGCTGTACCTCTGCCAATGAGAAAGGCTCTATAGGCGTTTTATCAATTTTTAACGGCTTAATATTGGTAAATGGCGTTGGGAACTCAAAACGAAGAGCCGCTTCGTTTAAGATCCCTCGCAACGGAGTCATAACATGATTAATCCAGTCATTACTGAGTTTACCTTGCCTTCCTTTCCGCTTCGGTTCACTGATACTAGCCCGATATTTAATCAACTGTGGGCGGGTGATTTCGTCTAAACGAAAATGACCGAATTCAGGCATCAAGTAACGCTCAAATATCATAGCGACATTCTTGTAGTGACTGATTTTCCACTGTATCCGGTTCTCAGCCAGCCATTCAGCGGTAAATAAACTGAATGTGGGGATATTGCTGATTAATGTTGCTCCACTGTATTTTTGTACTTCGACTAGATTGTTCTCGATAAGCACATCAGAATCGACAAAATGTGAGCATCGTGGACTTGATGGAAAATAATTCCTAAATACAAATCTATTTAATCTTATCTCGGCTTCCATTGTGTTAAGCATTCCCATTAGACGAGAACGGTTCAGCCGGTTATCGAGCAATGTGGTCTGTTCGCGACACCTAACGCCCTGATAGGTAAAATCAAATAACAATTTACCATTTCGTGCACGAATATTAGCCATGACATACACCTCCTCTAGCCATTGGAATGATGAATTTAGCAGGGGAGCTTGGTTTAAATAATTCCTTTTCAATTACTTCCCAGATGTAGAAAATTTTTCGACCACCGAATGGCTTTATGTAATGAACCCCTTCGATGAAAACATTATCTTTCAATGTATGGTTGATATAAGGCGCGCTAAACTTTATTCTTTGAGAAAGTTCTTTTGCATTGAGTAATGTTTGTGGCATAAACACCTCGAAATGTTCTTTAAGTTGATCAAATGTTCTTCTTGGGAACGTTTAAGCATGGCAACGATGTTCTTACAAGGAACATTTCAATGTTTTTACGTATTTTAAGGATGGAATTGAGTGATTAGATTTAAAATCAAAGAGTTAATTGCTGAAAAAGAATTCAGAGAGCGAAGAAAAATCACACTTCAGGAAGTCGCAGATTCAGCTTGTGTTAATCGAACGGCCTTATCTAAGATGATGAACCCAAGCTACGAATACTCGACGACGACCAAAGCCATCGACTCTTTGTGTCACTATTTTGGTTGCAAAGTAGAGGATGTGATTGAGTACGTAGAAGATTAATAGCTGCGTTTCTTAGTAGTAAATAAAATTATTTGATGTAATATTATTTACAAACTAATGGATGAGTGACCACATTGAACATACTACTTACCTGGCTTGGTAATAAAGACCTTGAAAACATGCAGTCTGACAAGGGCGCCGCAATTGTAACCTTGGCAATAAAATCCAAAATTCCCTTCGATAAAATAGTTATTTTATCCAATAAAGATGAACAGCTGTGGCCACAATTTGAACGCTATTTAAAAAAACAACTGGCCATTAATCATCGTCCTTTTCACGATATTCAAGTCTTTAAAGCCCATATAAATAGCCCGATTGATTATCAGTCTATTGCAAAAACTAGCGAACATTGGATAGCAAAACTCAGTGATGAAGCGCAAACGCTTTCAATAAACCTCACATCCGGCACGCCAACCATGACCACTTTGTCAGTGCTTATAGGTAAAGGAAAGCCCAATACCCACTTTTTACAAACCACCCCAGATAATCAATTAATTGAGGTGGATATCCCCCTCGATTTTATTCATACCTATATTAAATCTGCCGCTAAGAACATTGCCTCAAGTGCCAGTGCTTTATCCATGCACAGCACAGCGTTTACAGCTTTAACTGCCCAATCACCCGTCATGAAAGCCCTTATTGTTAAAGCTCAAAAAATTGCCGCCGCTGAAGTCCCTGCATTGATTTTAGGTGAAACGGGTACCGGAAAAGAATTAATGGCTCATGCCATCCATAAAGGAAGTTTAAGGGCCAATAAACCCATCAGAATCGTCAATTGTGGCGCTTTTGCGCAAAACTTGGCAGATTCTACCTTATTTGGCCATAAAAAAGGGGCCTTTACGGGGGCGGACAAAGACTATGCAGGTCTATTTGAGCAAGCCGATGGCGGCACGCTTTTTCTCGATGAAGTAGGGGAGCTGCCTCTTGATATTCAAGTTAAATTGCTACGAGCCTTACAGCAAGGTGAGATTAATCGCCTTGGAGACAATAAACCCATTTATGTGGATGTGAGAATCATTGCGGCCACACATCAAGATCTACAACAACAGATCGCCGCTGGCCAGTTTAGAGAAGATCTGTTTTATCGACTCGCGGTCGGCATTATCCAAATGCCAGCACTAAGAGAGAGAAAGCAAGATATCCCAAAATTAGTCAATCAGCTCATTAGCCAAATTAATCACGTTGGGTCCAAACATCCTCAGTATCAAAGTAAGAATATTTGCGAAAAAGCAATAGAGTTTATTTCCAATCAAGCTTGGCCAGGTAATATTCGTGAGTTATGGAGCACATTAAATCGGGCCTGCTTATGGTCCGACTCAAGCATTATCACAGCTAACGATCTTGCAGATGCCTTGCTTTCATCACATAAACCACAACAAGCCACTGATATATCTATGTCTCTTCACGATAAAATTGATATAGTGCAACTCACTGATGATATTCAAAAAAGATATATCAAAGCGGCATTAAAAGCCAGTGGTAATGTAAAAAAGCAAGCCACGCAAATGTTGGGCTTAAAAGATCATCAAACGCTAACCAATTGGATGAAGCGTTTGCAGATTGACATAGAAAAATAACCATCGCGGCAGATTGGCATTGTTATTGCGAATGCAGTAGGGACATAAGGAAGCAACACGGAATGAAGCAATCAATGAATTTTGAGCATATTCAAACAAAGTGGCCACAGCTCCATCAATTAGCAGCATTTGCCGAAGAGTATGCGATATCAGATCCACAAAGTGCATTGGTTAAACTTCGCTGTTTTGCTGAACAGGTTGTCGGCTATTTTTATAAAGAACTTCAATTACCTGCTTTTCCCAATTCAAATATCTATGACAAGCTCACATCGGATGATTTCACTAGCGTAGTCCCCAATTTAATTACCGATAAACTTCACGCAATACGCAAAAGTGGTAATCAAGCGGCACACGAAGGTCGAGTCGATCAACAACAAGCTATTTGGATTTTAAAAGAAAGCTATTATGTTGCCTGTTATCTATTTATGGCTTACGGAAATGGGAAACAAGCTGATTGCCCAGAATTTACTGCGCCAGAACAAAAGCAGCCCTTAAATCAAGGTGATGCTGAATTTACTAAAAAAAATAAACAACTAGCACTACAGCTGAGCCAAAATGAAGCTCGGCTCAAAAAAGCGTTAGAAGAATTAGAGGCGTCTCAACAAGCACAAAAACAAGCCCAACAAGAAGCCGAAAGACTCAAGCAAACGATAAATGAAGCAAAAGTCGGTGAAATTAAGGCGCTTAACAAACTTATCACTGCAAGTTTTAACTTTAGCGAAGCAGAAACTCGTGCGCGGATCATTGACATGGATCTACGGGCTGCTGGTTGGCAGGTGTCTCTTGATGAAACGAGCACAGATGAAGTAGGTAAAGAAGTACAGGTAACTGATCAGCCTACCAGTACAGGCATAGGTTATGTAGATTATGTGCTTTGGGACGATGACGGAAAACCACTCGCAGTAATAGAAGCGAAGCGGACTCGTGAATCTGTCGAAAAAGGCAGGCAACAAGCCAAGCTTTATGCCGATGCATTACATAAACAGTACAATCAACGACCTGTCATTTTTTACTCTAACGGTTACGACATCCGTATATTAGACGATGCCCAAGGCTATAACAGTCGTAAACTTTACGGCTATTACTCTAAAGACTCGCTGCAATATCTAATTAAACAGAGAGGCCTTAAAAAAGATTTAAATCAAACACCAATCGATACTAATGTCGCAGGCCGTTTGTATCAAATGGAAACAATCACTCGTGTATGTGAACGTTTCGCCGATAAACATCGCAAATCTCTTATCGTACAAGCAACCGGCACAGGAAAAACGCGTGTATCTATTGCGCTGGCTAAACGGCTACTCGATGCAGGCTGGGCCAAACGCGTACTGTTTTTATGTGACCGTAAAGAGCTACGTAAACAGGCGGGCAATGCCTTTAATGAGTTTACCAATGAGCCACTATACATCGTAGGTAAAACCAAAAAAGAGTTAGCTACAAATTCAAGGGTATTCATTGCTACTTACCCTGGCATGATGAGTATTTATCAAAAATATGATGTTGGTTATTTTGATTTAATTGTCGCTGATGAATCACACCGTTCTATCTATAATATTTATGGTGATATTTTTAAATATTTTGATGCACTAGAGGTCGGCTTAACCGCCACACCTGTTGAAATGGTATCGCGCTCAACGTGCCAGTTATTTGGTTGTGATTTCAAATTGCCTACGGCTAATTACCCATTAGAAAAGGCGATTGAAGAAGGTAACTTAGTACCTTATAAAATTGTTAGTTTAACCACTAAATTTTTACGCGAAGGTATCAAAAAAGATAACCTCACAGATGAACAAATCGCACAATTAGAAGATCAAGGCTTTGACCCTAACGAGTTAAACTTTGACGCTAAACAAGTCGATGAAGCGGTAAAAAATAAAGACACCAATCGCGTTATTTTACGTAATTTAATGGAAAAAGGCCTGCGTGATAGTGACGGTCAACTACCTGGTAAAACCATAGTATTTGCCCGCAACATTGCTCATGCTGAACTCCTGTCGCAGCTGTTTGGCGAAATGTATCCTCAATTAGGCAGTAACTTTTGTCGCGTTATCCATTCAAAATATGAACGGGCAGAAGAGTTAATTGATGACTTTAAATCAAATGAAGTAAACAGTGCTCGCATTGCTATCTCAGTAGATATGCTCGACACCGGAATTGACGTTCCAGAATGCGTAAATCTTGTATTTGCCAAACCCATTAAGTCAAAAGTCAAATTTTGGCAGATGATTGGTCGTGGCACACGCCTATGCAAAGATCTCTACGGAAAAGGCAAAGATAAAACCCACTTCTTAATTTTTGACCACTGGGAAAACTTCAACTACTTCGATATGGACCCAAGCGAAGAAGATGTAAAACAGGCTAAATCTCTTACGCAAAAACTGTTTGAAAGCCGTCTGTTACTGGCTGAAACCGCGCTTAAAAAGGCAGACATAACGACCTTTGATGCCGTGATAAAGCTTATCCATCAAGATATTAAAGCACTTGATATGAACACTATCGCGGTGCGCGATAACTGGCAAGTGGTTGAATCCTGTAAAGATGATAAAACGCTTAACCAATTTGCGCCACAAACAAAAGCCAATTTGTTTGAGTATATTGCACCACTAATGCAATGGCGTAACATAATGGGGCAATCTGAAGCCTATAAATTGGATAATGAAATTGCCACCATTCAAATGCTAATGTTTACCGATCCCAATCAAATAGATCTTGTTAAACAAAGTTTAATGGGCAAGGTAGAGTCATTACAAATGCACCTAAATGAAGTGCGTGCAAAAGCGAAAGATATTGCCAACATTCAAACCCGTACATACTGGGACTTGCTAACCTTTGATGCATTAGAACAAAGTCGTTTAGCACTGCGCAGTATCATTCATTTACGCGACAAAACTGCTCAAGTTCCAACAGTTGATTATGTTATTGACGTAAAAGAAGAGGTTAGTGAAATACGCGAAACAACACGACCAACAAAAATTGTCTCTATCGACTATCAAATATTTCGTCAAGAGGTAGAAAAAACACTTTCGCCATTGTTTGCAACGGACCTAGTTCTGCAGAAAATTCGCAATGGCGATCCGGTAACAGAGGATGATTTAGCAAAACTAAACTCCCTTGTGCATACCCAAAATCCGAACGTTGATTTAAATACCCTAAAAGATTTTTTCCCTGAATCAACCGCCACGTTAGACAAAATATTGCGCACTATTGTCGGAATGGATAAAGACAATATTGAAACAAAATTTACTGAATTTGTTCAAAAAAGCCATACCCACATGAATGCTAAACAACAGCGTTTTATTAGCATGTTGCAAAATCATTTAATTCGTTATGGGTCGATACAAATATCCCAACTTTATGATGCACCATTTACTCAAGTCCATGACATGGGATTAGATGGGGTATTTAGCGAGCAGCAAGCAGATGTTATTCAAGATTTCATTACTCAATTTGATGTTCAATTAGGCAATAAAATCTATTTAATTGAAAAAAATCAAGAGCTTAAACAAATGATATGACAGGGAGTCATTCAAAATGAATCAATTAATAACCCCATCACAATGGCTTGGTCAATTTCTAAAAGACCGAGGATTACGGCAACCTACAGGTAAGCCATTATATGAATATCAAGCAACTGAAGCTGAATATACGTTACTTAAAGAACTAGTTTTTAAGCATAAAGACAGTAAACTTCATGGATACAATAATATTTCATGGGCAGCCATTTTTTGCTTGTATTGCTCCGTATGGTATCAGCGTAACTATGAAAGCAATGATGGTTGGAGTTGGCATGCTATATGGGTTGATTTGGGGGATGAATTAACTCCGTCTCAAATTGAAAAAACAGTGCTTAAAGGTATTGAATCTTATTGGCTGAGACCTATAAAAACTTACACCGAACGCCGTAATTTTTTAGGTACTCTGTTTTCAGAAGGAGGACTTCCATTTAAATTGTTAAGTAACAATGACAATAAATTTGGGCAAGTCCTTAAGCGGATTTTGAAAAATGTCGCGGTAGCAAAATTACTTGGAGAACCAATTGAAAAGCTTGTAGCCATCAATGTTCAATCGTTACCTCAAGCCTTTAATGAACAAGAATCTATTCAATTAATCACTTTAATGACAGAAAAACTAGTCAATCTTGTGGATATTTTTGCATTAGAAAACAAATCAAACCCCGCAGACTACCTAGATAATGTTTCACCCAAATGGCGCGAAGATTTCCCAATTCCGCTAGATAACAGTATTGGAACAAACATCGTTAACTCTTGGTTATTACAAGCAAGTCATGAAGGTTTTAAACGCACCAAATTTAATAAAAAGTTATTAACAGAACATTACCTAAATATAAATGAGCTAACCATCACTACAAAATTGCTTTTACCTGATGAACTCATAATGAAAACACAACCACATCAACTTAAATCAAACCGATTAGAGTTGTTTTTGGCGGAATCAACCCAGGATTTACAAAATTTAGGTGTTTCATATATAAATGGAACAGGTGAGTCCGCATTAATCAAAGTTAGAAATCGAAGTATTAGGGTGTTGAGAAAATCATCTGAGACTCAATTGTCAGTTGTAGCTAGGCAAGGTGGAAACGAAATTGCTCGATGGTTATTGGATAACACTAGTGTGTTTCTCAATGAGATGCCAGTTGGATTTATCAAGCAAGATGGCGAGTATAAATATGCTGGTCAAGCCACATTTAGTCACAAAGAAGAGTTGTATTTAATATTACCAAAATCGTCTAATTACAACATCATTAACGGTGAAGTTTCGTCATGGCCACAAAATATTCATAGTTCAAAACCCAATTTCATATTACTTCAAGGTGAAATTGTTATAACCCTTGACGATGATAAATATCGTGTTAAATCATTGAATACATCAACAGCCGAGTTAGGACTTAACCTATTCGGGGACATGATAACTTACGACACGGAACCTAGTGCGACGTATCTAGGACTGCCTAAATACCGGTTTATAGACAGTGACCTTTCTTTGGATCATGTTTTAACTGAATACATAAGTGGCCAACCTAAGTCAGAATTAATGTTGCACGAACTTTATGGTCGCCAAACATTTGCATTAAAAAACCAACATGGTGAAACCTTATTCCGAAAACGAATAGGCCTGTTACCTCCTGGAGTGAAAATTTCAACTAAAGCAGGAATACAGATCGGTCAGGGTGAAATAAATATAACAACAAAAAACAAAATGATTTACAGCATATCAACCGATAGAGTAACTTTTATCAAAAAAGATACACCCGACGGAGTTTGTTTACAGTTATCTTGTGACGGACTACCGCCATCAGAGTTGACCCTAAGTATTACACCAAACTTAATGGCTACCCCAATTCATATAAAGCTGCCTTATCCAAGACAAGGAGCATTTGTATTTGATGCTATAGGGGAGCCTCTCAAGAAGCACTTATCAATAGATGATCTGCTCGGCAGTCGTTTACATTTGTTTGCATCAGCTGAATGCTCTGCTAACTTCGAAATAGATATTGTTTTAGAAAACCAAGGTCGATCGCCACCATACTTTAAACATCAATTCCGTGTTGGTGAACAACCTACAATTATAAGTTTACATAGTTTTAAAGATGAAATTAACGAATTACTTTCTTTAGCCCCAGATCTGGATGCACAGGTCACAATGACCATTTCGAGCTTCTCTGGCAACTTAAAATATAAAATATATCGTTATAGTAGCCGAATATACGAAACTGAAGATAAACGTTTTTTTAAAATTTCAGCGGAAGGTCAAAATGTTGTAGCCGGTGCAGAGTTGTTACTAATGCAAATGAGCAATCCTGAAAGAACACCCACAAAAATAGAAGCATTAATTAGTGAAGGCATATCCACTGGTCATTATGAAATGCCGCAAGTAGATAAAAATGAAGGTCCATGGTTAATAGTACCAAGCTCAAATAGTGCGACAAATTTCAGAGCAAAATTGCTCGTAGGTCATGACAGTAGCAATCATATGTCAGAAGACGAAGCTGATCACGATCAAGTAAAACAACAGGTGAACTCACTACAACGGGCTGTTCAAGCATATCATCCTAAATTTAATACTCACGTGATAGCTGATGTTGTAATGCAAATGGCTGATAACCTACAACATAGTGGATGGGAGTTTTTGGTTAAACTCTTCAGCAACTATCAACATTTGTCCTTAACAACATTCCAAGTTTGGCGTGAAATTGTGGCAAACCCCAAAGCATTAATACTGTGTTTTTATCGTTTCGAAGCTAATCCACAATTTATGGCGCGAATAGAATCAGAGTTTCCGGTTCTATGGCAAGTGACACCACCAGAATTATTCATCCAAACTTATAAACAAGTTCTCGATTGGTTAGAGCAAAAAGGTGTCGATAAACAATACGTAAAAATGATAGCAGAGCCTTGGTATGAATCTATTTTGTATCATATACCAGGTTTTAGCGAAGAGTTAGTGAGTTATCTGATTACAAATAAGATTGACCCCAAACTTAAGCTACCACAACCAATAATGAACATAGCTGGACAGGATTGGCTACAAGACCTATTACGAGAACACAGTGAAAACGATGTGTGGCCTGATAGTGAAGGTTACGAATTAAGTAAATGGTATCAAAATAATTCACTCGGACAGATAGATATTAACAGTCTACATAACTTCCAAAACTCTGTTATTTATTTACCTGTGTTCTTAGCTGCTGTATCAACGGGTAAAGCTAATTTATCAGACATTTATGATAGTTCATCAAATGCAATTTTTAAGTTGAAGAAAGTACGTGACTTTGATCCTAATTGGTTTGCAAGCATGTATACATTCCATTTATTAACGTTTTCAGAATTGATTTAAGGCTTTATTATGGAATATTTTTCACAGCTAACGAAGCAAGCAGCAGAGCGTGCACAAGAAGCGTCATTGAGTGTATTTGGTATTAGTAACCCATCCTTAAGAACACACCTAAAAAGTGTATTAAATCAACCGAGTGGCAAAGGCGAGTCTTTATTATCTTCACCTTTATTTGAACATACTTTTGGTTGGGAGCCTGCAAAAGTCAGTATATCTGAATTGAAAGGCACACTACTGTCTAAAGAAGTCATCACAGCACTCGATCATACAAATAATGGGCGCTATCGATTCAATGCAGAGTATTCGCCATTTACTCATCAATTGAAAAGTTGGCAAATGTTGTTAAATGATAATCCTCAATCTGTTGTCGTAACCAGTGGTACTGGTTCAGGTAAAACAGAATGTTTTATGGTACCAGTGATTGAAGATCTTTATCGGGAGATAAAGCAAACCAATGAGCCCCTTGTGGGCGTCCGAGCGCTATTTTTATATCCACTCAATGCATTAATCAACTCTCAAAAAGAGCGTTTGGATGCTTGGACTAAGCACTTTGGCAACAACATGCGTTTTTGTTTGTACAACGGTAATACAGAAAATTTGAAGGCTAAAGTTTCATCAGCTCAAAATTTAGTACCCAATCAGGTTTTGTCACGTGAATTAATGCGAGAAAAGCCAGCACCCATTTTAGTCACAAACGGCACCATGCTTGAATACATGATGGTGCGACAAGTTGATGCTCCTATCATTGCAGCATCAAAAAAACAAAAATCACTAAGATGGATTGTACTTGATGAAGCACATACTTATGTAGGGTCTCAAGCCGCTGAGTTGGCTTTGCAATTACGACGAGTATTAATAGCCTTTGGTGTTGAAGCAAAAGATGTTCGATTCGTGGCAACATCGGCTACGATCGCCGGTAAAGATACCGCTCATCAACTCAAAAAATACTTAGCTGACCTGGCTGGTGTTAACCAAGATCAAGTTACCGTGATTGGTGGCCAAAGGGTCATTCCACAAATACCCCGACTTGAAGAGAAACATACCAGTATTAAAGACTTAATGTCTATCCCAGCAGATGAAACGGTAAAAAAAGAAGATTTTAGTTTGGACGTTTCACGCACTAGGTTTGATGCTCTAGCCAGTTCATCAATTGCTAAAGCGATTCGAACTGTGTTTGTGAACTCATCAATACCTCAAACATTAGAAGACATAAATCAGAAAGTGTCTAATCTATTGGGTGATAAACCTTTTGATGAACAAACTTTATTGCTTTGGATAGATTTACTGACGGCGACCAAACCCGCGCCCAATAAAGAAGCATTTTTAAAAGTCCGAGCGCATTATTTTCAACGTATGTTCAGTGGATTATTTACCTGTATCGATCCTAGCTGTTCGAAAAAAGCAGATACAGAGCTTAAAACAAACTGGCCATATGGTTACGTTTATTCAAAAAGTAGAACTCATTGTGATTGTGACACTAAAGCCCCAGTGCTTGAGCTAGCTTTTTGTAATGAGTGCAATGAACCGCATCTATTGGGGGCAGATAAAAATGGAAAATTAAGTCAATGGCAGCAAGATGCTGGTGATGAATTTTCACTGACTGTAGAAAGTAACGATGATGATGATGAATCAAAAGAAACTAAAAAATCTTCTTCAAGTATTTCAAAAATTGTTTTGTCTAGTAAACAAGATAAAGCAGACAAAGATGATAAACGATATTTTTCACCAATCAAAATTGATATTAAAACTGGTGAAATTGCAAGTTTAGCCTCCAACAGCGTGCCTTATTTTTACAATGAAACAACGCAACCGATATGTTCGAATTGCAGCTATAAAGGGTTTAGTGGTCATTTACCCTATCGCCGGAGTATTCTCGGTGCGCCATTTTATGTAGCTAACGTAGTTCCAACCATTTTAGAATATTGCCCTGACCATGAAATGAAGCCTGGAGATCAAGAAGGTCCTCAATCTTTACCCGGAAGAGGTCGGAAATTAATTACCTTTACTGATAGTAGGCAAGGAACAGCCAGAATGGCTGTTCGGATGCAACAAGAAGCGGAACGTTCAAAGTTGCGTGGATTAGTTGTAGACATCCTAAAAAAAGCTCAACTTGAAGCACCTATCCAAGAAAAGCCAAATGCAGATGCCAAACCCGAAGATCTTTTTGCATTAGCAAAACAAATGGCCTCTATGGGACTTAAAGACAAAGCAAATGAACTAAATGAACTTGCTGCATCTTTATTGGCAGGTACTGCAAGTAAACTCAACCTGATTACATTGTCTTGGTCTCAAATGATAGACAGTTTGATTGCACATGGCAGTGTAAGCAAAGCAATGCTTCAATATAATAAATATGCAAATCCAGAAGTGTTTGATGGTTCTGCAGGACCAAGAAAGCTTGCCGAGCTGCTGCTTGTTCGTGAGTTTGCTCGTCGTCCTAAACGTCAAAACAGCTTAGAAACTCAAGGAATGGTTAAAGTTAGCTACCTTGGTCTCGATAAAATTACTAGTTTACCCAGTATCTGGCCAGGGTCGATTGAGGATTGGCGTGATTATTTAAAAACGTGCCTCGATTTTTATGTCCGAGAAAACAGTTATATAAATTTAAATGAAGACTGGAAAAGTTGGATTGGAAGTAATTTTGCAACAAAAACGTTAAGAAACCCTTTATCTAATGAAGATGATGAAAATAGAGTTAAGAAATGGCCACAAATTAAAGGTAATCAATTAAACAGACTAGCTAAGTTGCTAGTGTTGGCTTTTAATCTAGATATCGGAAAAAATATAGATAAAGATATTATTAATAATATATTGCGTGATGCATGGGATGCCCTAACAGAAGGGCTTCACCCCATATTAAGCTATGAAGGTAATCAGTTCTTTTTAGACCGCAGTAAAATGACTTTTTCATTCGTTGAAAAAGCTTTCATTTGTCCAATTACTAATAAACTTATAGATACAACGTTAAGGTCTATTACCCCGTATCTACCGAGGGATCTGAATAGTGGTAACTTTAGATGTGAAGAAGTCAATTTCCCAGCAGCTTGGAGCTTCTCGGCTAAACAAGAAGATTTTCAAATTGGCGTTAATAAAATTAGAAGATTAGTCGCTGACAATGTAGATGTGCAGTTATTACGTTCTCGAAACCTCTGGACAGATATTAACGATAGAACTATCGAAGGTGGTTTTTACTACCGCACTGCAGAACATTCGGCGCAGCAGTCATCTGAACGTCTAAAAAATTATGAAAAATTATTTGAGCAGGGCAAAGTTAATGTGCTGAATTGTTCGACCACCATGGAAATGGGTGTCGATATCGCCGGTATTTCAGCCGTTGTTATGAACAACGTGCCACCGCACCCAGCTAACTATTTACAGCGAGCAGGTCGAGCAGGGCGAAGCAATGAGTCCCGAGCTTTAGCTTTTACATTGTGTAAATCTAACCCACACGATACTCAAGTATTCAACAATCCGGCTTGGCCATTCACAACATTAATATCGGCGCCGATTGTCTCACTTAACTCGGCGCGATTAACACAACGTCATGTTAATGCATTTTTACTGGGTATTTTTTTAACACAAGAAGTAGGTCATACCGAAAAAGAGAAAACATCACTCAATTTAAGCTGGTTTTACGAAAGTGAAACCTTGAGTATTTGTGATCGATTTAAAGCCAATATAGCAGCCCAAATAGATTCATTTGAGAAAGATATTTCACGACTAACTAAGGGGACAGTTTTAGAAGGTCGATCAATCCAGTCATTAGTCGATGTAACGGTTAATAGCATTGAAGAGCTTCAAACTGCTTGGTTAAAAGAACTTCATAGTGTTGAAAAAGAACTCAGCACCACTCAAAAGGATGGCCCTTATGCATTTAGACTAGGCATGGAATTACAACGTCATCGTCGCGAGTACTTGTTACGTGAGCTAGCAGCAAAAGCATTTTTACCCGGTTATGGATTCCCTACAGATATTGTCAATCTGGATAATTCCAATATTGAAGATTTCATACGTGAGCAAAAAGGACGTAGCAAAAATAATGCTGAACGAGAAGACAATATCTCTCGTTTGCGTGGCTTACCGTCACGCAATCTAGCAATTGCCATACGTGAGTATGCACCAGGTGCTGAAATGGTCATCGATGGCCGTGTATTCCGTTCTGCTGGCGTATCGCTTAACTGGCAAAATATTGCTGTTGCAGACGCTAAAGATGCCCAAAAATTTGATTTAGCATGGCGCTGCGTTAGCTGCGGGCAAACAGGTTATACAACAGAAATTCAAACGTCTGACAGTAACCTGTGTTGTTCTCATTGTGGCCATTCAATAAAAGTTGAAGACAAATTAAAAGTGCTTCAGCCCACAGGTTTTGTCACCGATTTCTATGCATCGCCAACAAACAATATTACCACTCAACACTATATCCCTGTTCAACCAGCTTGGGTCAGTGTTAATAGTCCAATTCACCCGTTACCTAATCCTAAACTGGGTTTTATGCGCTACGGTACAGACGGAAGTGTATTTAACTACAGCGCAGGCGAACACGGTAAAGGCTATGCAATGTGTCTGAGTTGTGGACGCGCAGAATCCCTTACCGCACAGGGTGAATTCCCCACAACATTAACACCTGAAAAGCCACATAAACCAATCCGCGGATCTAAAAAAGATAAAAATGATGGCCGTCACCACGACTGCGAAGGGTCTTCACATATTCACAAAGATATTTATCTCGGTAGTCAAACTAAAACCGATGTACTGGAAATAGTACTTTGCCACCCAAAAACCGGTGAATATCTAAACGACACCGGACCAAATACAGAAAATAGATCAATCGCATTAACCCTTGCAGTTGCCACGCGTAACGCACTCGCAGCAAGTTTAGGCATATTGAATAATGAAATGGGTTATACAATAAAACCTACGTTAATCAATACACAGTCGGTATTAGCAATACAACTTTATGACACGATAAGTGGAGGAGCAGGCTTTGCCTCTAGTGGGTCTACCATGATTGCCGCTATCCTATCAAAGGCCTATGACACGCTTCACTGTAAAGATCAATGCGACAGCCTATGTGCCGCTTGTTTACTTGATGCCGACACGCGTCACGATGTCGATAATCTAAATCGCTTAATGGCTCTGGATTGGCTAACAAAAGATTTCAGTCTAAGTTTAGCTATACCTGAGTCAATGCAGCTGCTTACCCAATCACAACATGCAAGCCAAAGTGCATTTGAAGAAATACACATAGCGTTGAATAAGCAGGCTACGGCTATATCTTTGTTTTTATCAAACGATCCAAATGAATGGGATTTAGCGGCAAGTACATTTAGACGAAAGCTAAAGCAGTATGATAATTTCAATGATGAGCTTTCATTAAATATCGTAATACCTTCTGACGTACAGTTAGCATCATTCGAGCAAGTCATAATTGACGACTTACTTCAACTTCATGCCAAAGGCGTTAAGCTTTATCAAGGTAACCCAAGTGTTTCAGCTGTAAATGGCGACAGCGGCCATATATTGGCGCAAGTTCATAACAGTGATGGAGTATTTACCATCGCCAGTAATAACCTCACTGTGGCAAACCCAGATCAAAATTGGTTACAGCATAGAGATAACTCATATTTAATTAAATCAAACCTACATCAAGATGTGTCTATAGTGTCTATTGATACCTCTGTGTGGCAAAAAACCGCAAAGGTAACCCAAATTGCGGTAGAGCTAACTAAAGAATGTAATGGTCTGTTAACTGAATTTGGCCAACATTTTTGGCAAGCCTTAAAAGATAACAACGAAGTGCTTAAACAGGCTTTAGACTCGCAACACATTGAAACCATTCAATACAGTGATCGCTACCTTCAAAATCCTTGGTCACTGCTAATGTTGGGGGAATTACTTAAACCATTTGCTACCGTGTCACCAAGAGTCGACATTTTTACTTTATATAACAGAAAAGATTCTATTGGCTCCAAGGTCGAACATGATTGGGACGACCAGCAAGAAATGCGTGAGATGTTTGAACACTGGTTTAAATTGGGGTTAAAAATGCCTATCAATTTAGATGTTTCGACTTATAGAGGCAACATACAACATCGTCGAGAACTGGTTCTAACATTTGCCTCAGGATTAAGCTTCTCAATACGCTTTGATCAAGGTTTAGGTTACTGGAAACATGATCTCAAGTATCACAATGCAAAATTTGAATTTTATGATGTCCAAGATCAATTAATCCAATTAACTAAAATCTATGACACTGTTAGTGTCAAAAACAGTTTTGATTGGTCAACCGATATTTACGTTAACCAGATAACGCAATAAACCTAAACTGATTAATTTACTAGCACACACATCATCTTGGCGATAAAACACTTATCGCCAAGGGTAAAACTGACTAGCATAGGCTCTATAGCCAAGTAAGCAGCACATCAACAATAAGAGTACACCATGATCACAGGTCAACTAAAAAGCAAAATCGACAAGCTATGGGAAGAATTTTGGACCGGCGGCATTACCAATCCGTTAACAGTTATCGAGCAAATTACTTTTTTAATGTACGCCCGCATGCTCGACATGAATGAACAAGTTGACGAAAAACGAAGTGCACGAACTGGCCAAGCGTTTAACCGTCGTTTCAATGATGCGCAGCAACACCTACGTTGGCAAAATATCCGTCATTTAGGTGCAGAGCAGCTATACAAAACAGTCAAAGATGAACTCTTCCCGTATTTTGGTTCTAGCTCAGCGGCATCAGTAAAAGAGAGTAACGAAGGCTCGTTATTTTCTGAGTTTATGAAAGATGCCCAGTTAATGATCCAAAAACAAAGCTTATTGGTAAAAGCGGTTGAAATGGTTAATGACTTGCCACTTGATAACAGCGATACCAAAGGTGATTTGTACGAGTATTTGCTCAGCAAACTGACCACCGCCGGCATTAACGGCCAGTTTAGAACGCCGCGCCATATTATTCGCGCCATGGTAGAAATGCTAGACCCAAGCACAACCAGCCGTATTTGTGACCCAGCGAGGCTTTGTTTCCTAAATCGGTTGAACTAAAGCCGTAGCCGCTGATCTGATCGGCATCGCCTATCAACTTACCCATCAACCGTGTCAAAACCTCGCTATAAAACAACCAACTGGAAGCAATACAACCAAGCCTTAATCAACCGCGGTTCACTTACCTTCTGGATTGATGAGGATGCAATTGCTAAGTGGAAAGCCAAGGTCAAGCAGCCAAAGAAAGGTCGCCCTCAAGTGTTTAGCGACTTAGCCATT
>NZ_JAKKSJ010000062.1:0-21217 GCF_025653365.1 Shewanella sp. SW32
ACGAACCGCTGGTGTTCGGGTTGTCATGCCAATGGCATTGCCCGGTAGCTACGTTCGGAATCGATAACCGCTGAAAGCATCTAAGCGGGAAGCGAGCCCTAAGATGAGTCATCCCTAGGAATTTAATTCCTCTAAAGAGCCGTTCGAGACTAGGACGTTGATAGGCATGGTGTGTAAGCGTTGTGAGGCGTTGAGCTAACATGTACTAATGACTCGAGAGGCTTAACCATACAACCCAGATGGGTTTTATAAGMAGCCTTAGACAGAATATCGACACTTGATAAAGTKTGAACTCATACAAAGCAAATCAGCTTTCCGAATTATTATTAACGTGGTCCAGAGATGGACACGGTAATAAACAGAATTTGCTTGGTGACAATAGCCTTGTGGAACCACCTGATCCCATCCCGAACTCAGAAGTGAAACGCAAACGTGCCGATGGTAGTGTGGGGTCTCCCCATGTGAGAGTAGGTCATCGCCAAGCATCCAAATAAACACAAAAGCCCTAGCCTAAACCGCTAGGGCTTTGGTGTTTATACGCTTCGCAAAAACTTATCTCGATGTCGGTCAATAAATATTCCTCCAATATTGACACTTCCACCATCCATGGCGGTCGCCCGCCGCTAAGCGGACTCCCCAGCTACGAAGACAAGCTTCTTCGCGTTCAATCATGGCTAAATACTCCGTATTTATAGCGCGATGATTTCACCCCCATGTGAGAGTAGGTCATCGCCAAGCGCCTAATTATCTCATTGAGATGTAACGAAGCCAGCTGAATAAGCTGGCTTTTTTGCGTCCGCAATTTGTTAAATCCAGCCTAGTGTCTATTTAATTAGTCAGTTTTCCTCCTATTTTTCTCTCGATAATCCCTTTTTTACCTTCCACGATACGAATAATTTGCACCATTTGGCTTTATATCAATTCTATTCATATCCGCTACAACTGTTCTATCAGATTCAGTTCCGGAGAATAAGGTGGCAGCTTTATCTCAGATTATAAAATCTTCTGCCATCTTTGTTTGATGTCCCCGCACAGTCCATCATGATCGCGGTATAGCGGCCAAAGAACGTAGCTGCAGAAGTTAAGGCGAGGTGCAGCTGCAATAATCGTAGTTTGCAAAAGGCGTTATGATGGCTTTGGATGGCGAGTAAGGGGGGTTATTTAGGATAGCCCTGATGAAGCAAGCGATAAATATTGGCTTTTTAAATGTGATACCAAACTCAGACTGAGTGAACTTAGGACTGAGTGAACTTAGCAACGTTCTTTCCCATCAACTGATCACCTTATGAAGATAAGTTTTGCTGATGTACGAAGGCGTTAAGACACAATGGACAAACGAGCGTTTCGTATAAGCAATGATGGGAATTGGTATTGTGTGGTTTTCACGTATACACTTTTTTACATTCCCCATCTAGCATCAGCTTTTAGGTTGAAATTTCAATGGAATTGCGTGGCTTATTGAGGTTATTGTCGCTATTGCTGTGTATGCCATTACTGGTGAATGCTGATCGTTTCATGGTGTCTAGTGCTAAATTTGCGGATCAAGATGTTAGCGCCAAGTCTGCTGTGATAGTCCGTTATTGCGTTGATCCTGATTGGTTGCCCTATGAAGGAATACGAGAAGGTAAGCATCTGGGGATTTCATCGGACTATATTCGTCATGTTGAGTCACATTCTTCCCTTAAGTTTCAGCTAGTGCCGACATCTTCTTGGACCGAAACTTTATCTTTTTTGCAAAGTGGTCAGTGCGATTTAACCCCTATGTTGAATAAAACGCTAATACGCGAGACTTATCTGCACTTCAGTGATGTCTATTTCCGCTCACCAAATGTGCTTGTTTCACTTAAAGAACAGCCTTTTCTGCAAGGATTGGAGAATATCAATACGCGTATTTTAGCCGTGCCCAAAGGTTGTCGTTTAGCTGAGTATATTCAGTATTATTATCCTCAGATAGAGATGCTTACTGTTGCCAGTGAACCTGCGGGATTGCAGTCGGTTCTGGATAAACGTGCAGATCTGTTTGTTGGGTCAATGTTTTCGGTTAACGCTTACATTCAACAAATGGGATTTGAACATTTAAAAATTGCGGGTTGGGGCGGGCCGGAAGATGAGTTACGGATGGGGGGCGCTTATGGTCAAGAGTCATTGTTACCTGTGATAAATAAAGCCTTAAACACTGTGAGTGAGCAAGAGCGGATCACGATTTATCAGAAGTGGAATAATGTGACTGTGATAGATGAGACTAACTATTCGCTTGTGTATCAAATTATCTGCGCGACGTGTCTGTTGCTCCTAATATTGGGAGCGAGAACTTACTTTATGAGTCAATATAATCGAAGATTAACCGATAAGAATAAGCAGTTGGAAACTTTACGCGAACAGCTTGAAGCGTCAAATGCCGAACTCGAATTTTTATCTACCCACGACCCCTTAACTAAATTGTATAACCGACATTACTTTAATCGCTTTTTTATTAATAACGAGCAGCATGATAAATCTGCTGGGGCAGGCATGTGCCTTGTAATGATTGATATCGACTACTTTAAAGAGATTAATGACACGCTAGGGCATAACGTCGGCGATCGCATTCTTGAGCAAGTGTCACAGGTATTACAGCACTGTGTGCGTGATTCTGATGTTGTTGCACGTTGGGGTGGCGAAGAATTTGTTATCCTCTGCCAACAGTCATCATTGCCATTAGTTGAAAGCTTGTGTGTGCGGATTGCGCAGAGGATTAACAATTATCAATTTACTGACAATGTTCACTTAACTTGTAGTTTTGGTGTCGCTAAGCTCGCAGAAAACGAACCTATACAATTGTGTTTTGAGCGGGCAGATCGAGCCCTTTATCGTGCTAAAGCACAAGGGCGTAATCAAATGTGCATCGACACGTAAGGGTTTACTCAAGACTGATTTGTGGTTATTTGGCTAAAAGACTGCGATTGAAGTGAGTCGCGGATGTCATCTCTATTTTGGAGATAGGTATAACATGATTGTTCTAGCATCCATGCTTGCAGGTTAATGTTTGATGTTTGTACTGACGATATGATAGAAATCCCTTGAAAATCGCTTTATCCCATTAAAATGAGGTTTATTTAAGGTTTTTTATTGATTGAGTGAAAAATAAGCTAAAGTGTTTTACTTATCTGTTTTAGTTCGTGTTTATGGCTATTTACCTAAATTATTACGCGACTTTATCGTGAAAAAGTACTCTAGCCATTTGCGCCGAGCAGGGTTCCAATTTACAATATGCGCCTAAAATAATCTGATGTGCGGTGTGTCGGTGTTTGTCGCATACTCCGTCTACTTCTTAAACTACTCATTAAAGTTGAATCATGACCGAATTATCCAAATACAGAAACATTGGTATCTTCGCTCACGTTGACGCGGGTAAAACCACGACCACCGAGCGTATCCTTAAGTTAACAGGAAGAATCCATAAAGCCGGTGAGACTCACGATGGCGAATCTACCACTGACTTCATGGTACAGGAAGCTGAGCGCGGTATTACTATTCAGTCTGCTGCTGTAAGTTGCTTCTGGAGAGATCACCGTTTCAACGTTATCGACACTCCAGGACACGTTGACTTCACCGTTGAAGTTTATCGTTCTCTGAAAGTGCTTGATGGCGGTATCGGTGTATTCTGTGGTTCAGGCGGTGTTGAGCCTCAATCAGAAACTAACTGGCGCTATGCGAACGAATCTGAAGTTGCGCGTATTATCTTCGTAAACAAGTTAGACCGTATGGGTGCTGACTTCTTACGCGTAGTTAAGCAAACTAAAGACGTATTAGCTGCTACTCCACTGGTTATGGTTCTGCCAATCGGTGTTGAAGACGAATTCACTGGTGTTGTTGACCTATTATCTCGTAAAGCATACGTGTGGGATGAGTCTGGTTTACCAGAAAACTTTAATATCCAAGATGTACCTGCTGACATGGTTGACATGGTTGAAGAATACCGTGAAATGCTGATCGAAACTGCCGTTGAGCAAGACGATGCTGTGATGGAAGCGTACATGGAAGGCGAAGAGCCATCTATCGAAGATATCAAGCGTTGTATCCGCAAAGGTACTCGTACTATGGCTTTCTTCCCAACATACTGTGGTTCTGCGTTCAAGAACAAAGGTATGCAACTGGTTCTTGATGCTGTTGTTGATTATTTACCAGCACCAGACGAAGTTGAACCACAGCCATTAACTGACGAAGAAGGCAACGAAACTGGCGAATTCGCTATCGTTTCTGCTGATGAGCCATTAAAAGCGTTAGCGTTCAAAATCATGGATGACCGTTTCGGTGCCCTGACTTTCGTACGTATCTACTCAGGCCGTCTGAAGAAGGGTGATACCATCCTGAACAGCGCGACTGGCAAAACTGAACGTATCGGCCGTATGTGTGAAATGCTAGCTGATGACCGTATTGAAATTGAATCTGCTCAAGCTGGCGACATTATCGCTATCGTGGGTATGAAAAACGTTCAAACTGGTCACACTTTATGTGACGTGAAACACCCCGTTACCTTAGAAGCTATGGTGTTCCCAGAGCCAGTTATCTCTATCGCAGTAGCGCCAAAAGATAAAGGCGGTTCTGAGAAAATGGGTATCGCTATCGGTAAGATGATCGCTGAAGATCCATCATTCCGCGTAGAAACTGACGAAGATTCAGGTGAAACCATCCTTAAAGGTATGGGCGAACTTCACTTAGATATCAAAGTAGACATTCTGAAGCGTACTTATGGTGTTGAATTGATCGTAGGTGAGCCACAAGTTGCTTACCGTGAAACCATTACTCAAATGGTTGAAGATCAATACACTCACAAGAAACAATCAGGTGGTTCTGGTCAATTCGGTAAGATCGAATATATCATCCGCCCAGGTGAGCCAAACACTGGTTTCGTGTTCAAATCTTCAGTTGTTGGTGGTAGCGTTCCTAAGGAATTCTGGCCAGCAGTTGAGAAAGGTTTCGCGAGCATGATGAACACAGGTACTATCGCTGGCTTCCCAGTGTTAGACGTTGAGTTCGAATTAACTGACGGTGCATTCCACGCAGTTGACTCATCAGCAATCGCGTTCGAAATCGCTGCTAAAGGCGCTTTCCGTCAGTCTATCGCTAAAGCTAAACCACAACTTCTTGAGCCAATCATGAAAGTTGACGTGTTCAGCCCAGATGACAACGTGGGTGATGTGATCGGTGACTTAAACCGTCGTCGCGGCATGATCAAAGACCAAGTTGCTGGTGTAACAGGTGTTCGCGTTAAAGCTGACGTACCGTTATCAGAAATGTTCGGTTATATCGGTACTTTACGTACAATGACTTCTGGTCGTGGTCAGTTCTCTATGGAGTTCTCACACTACAGCCAATGTCCAGCTAGCGTAGCTGAGAAAGTTGTTGCTCAAGTTAAAGAACGTAAGGCTGCTGAAGCTAAGAAGTAATTCTTAACTTACCTTAGCTAATAAAAACCGCTGTCGGCCTCTAGGCTCGCAGCGGTTTTTTTATGGGCGAGATCCAACTGTAATCACCCGCTACGGCTGACGAAGTTTCGTATCCCGTTGTTTAAAATAATGTTAGTTCTTGCTTTATCTTCTCAGCGTTCAGTTTTTTGTTTACTCAATTCGAGCAAGGCCTTGGCCGCCGGCGTCAAAGGTAAACTTTGGCGCCAAATAAGCGCCAGATCCCATGTCATTGCGGGCTGCATAGGTTTAAAGACCAGTTTGCTGGTGCTTAATCGATTGCAGATAGGCTCAGGTAAAATAGCGACGCCCATATCGGCTTCGACCATGGCGGCGAGGAAATCCCACTGGCCGCTGCGAAAGGCAATATTGAGTTGAACACCTGCTTTGCGACTGAGGCGATTAATCAGTTTAGCGAGGGAGAAGTCTTCGTTATAGAGGATAAAAGGATAGGGCTGGAAGTCCTGCCATTTTAAGTGGTCTTTCTCGGCTAAGGGATGTCCTTCAGGCAGGCATGCGAGTAAAGGGTACTTAGTTAGGGGTTGGTTGACGAGTTCTGTCTCATGGGTCGTGGGGAGCGCGGTAAAGGCGATATCGAGACTGTTATTGAGCAATGCTTGTTCGCAGCCGAATCCACCGTACTCATACATGTGTAGTTCAACTCCCGGATAACGCTTACGATAGCTAGTGAGCAAACCAATAATAAGACTGCTCATCATAGGACATACACCCAGTCGCAACCGCCCCGATTTAAGACCGCTAAGGTTACTCATGTCCTCCTGCAGCCTATGCCATTGGCCGAGGATTTCCCGTGCACTGTGCTCAAAGAGCTGACCAGCTTGAGTTAACTCAACCTTTTGGTTATTCCGGATCAGCAAGGTTTCACCAAGGCTTTCTTCAAGTCTCTGGATTATTTTGCTTAGTGTCGGCTGGGTGATAAAACATTTCTGCGCGGCGCGGGTAAAGTTTTCAGTTTCCACTAAGGTCAGAAAACACTGTAAGGTCTTGATTGGGATGTTCATGCTCAAATGGAATCCATATTATGGAATTTATTCATTTTACTAATGATAGCCTAAGTATTACTTTGACCTTGTTAACAAAACAGGGGAATACCGATGAAATCAAGTTCAAGTCTGTGGGTAGGTGCTTTGTGGCAGGCGGCTATGCCTGTGGCAAAAGATGTGCAAAACACTAAAGCGGCGCAAGTAACTAAAACGGCTCCAGCGGGTGATTTGCATAAAGCAAAACAACAAGTAAACCCAGCCTAGGCTGGGTTTTTACTTTTCTGTGTTTTAGATTCTGCTCTTATTTTTATTTCCCTCGATTCTCACTCTGCCTTTTTAACTTCTGCTCAATCCTTCCTCGGCGAAAGTACTGTTCAGCAACGGATGCTCAACCAGCGATAGACGTTTAGTCTTATATTTACTTGAATGCTCATTACTGGCTCTAAGCCAACTCATTAGGATTGGATGCTTAAATAGCAAAAAAGCCACCCTCATAAACTCGGATGGCTTTGCTCTGCAGGGGATGGAGATTTACTTGCCGGAGAATTGATTCTCGACGAGTGGTTGCTTGTTTTCGGCCTGAGCGACGTGGCATTGAGTACAGGCATAGTTATGTCCGTTGACTGTGCCTTTATCATCAATCACGTGGGACTTAGCTACTGGCGTGGCTTTCATGCGTTTTGCCTTGTCCCAACTATGGCAGCTTAAACAGCCATTTTTATCTAAGGTGATCTTGTAATCGTCCTTATGTGGGATGAGCGGTGGTTGCTCGCTAAAACTGCGCTCAATTGCTGTGCCGCGACTGGGATAAATCGCCATGGCATCGGCTGGGCGAATGTCGGTGATCGCCATGTTTCCTGCGAGGGATTGAATATTAACTGGTGCTACGTTGGTGTCGGTTTGCTGGCCTGAACAGCCGGTAATGGCGACGAGTAACGCAGTTAAGGTGAGTATTTTTCTCATTGGTTATTCTCCGCCTTGAAGACTTTCACTGGGCATTTTTTAAAGTCAGTTTCTTTTGACAGGGGATCGGTCGCATCCAATATCAGTTTGTTGACTAACTGGCGCGCATCGAAGAAAGGCATAAATACTACGCCGCGTGGCGGTTTGTTACGGCCTTTGGTTTCAACTCGGGTTTTCACTTCACCGCGCGGTGAGGCCACTATGACTTCGTCACCACGTTGTACGCCGCGAGCTTTCGCATCTTCTGGATGCATGAAAATCTGCGCGTCGGGGTAGGCACGGTAAAGCTCGGGTACGCGGGCTGTCATTGAGCCAGTGTGCCAATGCTCCAGCACGCGGCCAGTCGACATCCACAAATCGTACTCTTCATTCGGCTCTTCGGCGGCGGGCTCATAGGGCAGGGCGAAAATCACCGCTTTGCCATCTGGCTTGCCATAGAATTTAAAGCCTTCACCCGCTTTGACATAAGGATCGCTCCCCTCAACGAAACGACGCAGCGTTTCTTTGCCATTAACGACTGGCCAGCGTAGGCCGCGGGTTTCGTGGTAACGGTCAAAGTCGGCTAAATCATGGCCATGGCCACGACCGAAAGCTGCATATTCTTCGAAAATCCCTTTTTGCAGGTAGAAACCGAAGTGTTTGCTCTCATCGTTTAATTCGGCTTTGCAATCGGAAGTTGGGAACTTGTCGATCACGCCATTGGCAAATAGCACTTCATATAAGGTTTTATCCGCGTATTCCGGTTGTTTGGCTATTAGTTCGGCTGGCCAGACTTCGGAGACTTTGAATCGTTTCGAAAATTCGACTAGTTGCCACAGATCTGAGGTTGCGCCTTCTGGGGCTTTTACTTGCTGATGCCACATATGAGTACGGCGCTCGGCATTGCCGTAAGCTCCTTCTTTTTCAACCCACATTGCAGTTGGCAAAATTAAATCTGCCGCCATAGCTGTGATGGTTGGGTAAGGATCTGAAACCACGATAAAGTTTTCTGGGTTACGAAAGCCAGGGTAAATCTCATCGTTGATGTTGGGGCCAGCCTGCATATTATTGGTACACATGGTCCAGTAACAGTTGAGCTTGCCATCTTTTAGCATACGGCTCTGGAGTACGGCATGGTAGCCAGGTTTGGCGGGGATGGTCCCTTCAGGCACTTGCCATAGCTTTTCGGTAATGGCGCGGTGCTTGTCGTTAGTGACTTCCATATCGGCGGGTAAACGGTGGGCGAAAGTACCGACTTCACGTGCAGTACCGCAAGCCGAAGGTTGACCGGTTAACGAGAATGGACTGTTACCCGGTGTGGCAATTTTGCCCGTGAGCAAATGGATGTTGTAAAGCATGTTGTTCGCCCACACGCCGCGAACGTGTTGGTTAATGCCCATGGTCCACAGACTCATGACTTTAACATTAGGGTCGGCATAGGCTTTGGCTAAAATCTCCAGCTTCTCTGGCTCGACGCCACTCATCTTGGCGGCATATTCCAGCGTATAAGTGCTGACAAACTTGGCATACTCGTCAAAGCTAATGGGCGTGGATTTACCATTTCCTGGATTTTTAGCCTTTTTCTCTAATGGATGGTCTGGACGCAGGCCATAGCCGATATCATCTACCCCAAGGGCAAACTTAGTGTGTTTGGTAACAAAGTCGGTATTAACGGCTTTATTTTCAATAATGTAATTGGCGATATAGTTGAGGATCACTAAGTCCGACTGTGGGCGGAACACCATAGGGTTATCGGCTAAATCGAAGCTGCGGTTCTCAAAGGTCGACAGCACATGCACTCGGCACGTTGGACTGCTTAAACGTCTATCGGATATTCGTGCCCACAGAATTGGGTGCATCTCCGCCATGTTTGCGCCCCAGAGCACAAACTGATCGGCGGCTTCTAAATCGTCATAACAACCCATGGGCTCATCGATACCGAAGGTGCGCATAAAGCCGCCTACGGCTGAGGCCATGCAGTGGCGCGCATTGGGATCTATATTGTTGGTAAGGAAGCCTGCTTTATGAAGTTTAGAGGCGGCATAACCTTCCCAAATAGTCCATTGGCCGGAACCAAACATACCCACTGACGTCGGGCCTTTGGTGGCGAGACTGTGTTTCCATTTCGAGGCCATAGTATCGAAGGCCACATCCCAGCTGACTGGGGTGAACTCACCTTCTTTATGGTATTTGCCGTCTTTCATCCGCAGCAATGGCGTGGTTAATCTGTCCTTGCCGTACATGATTTTTGATAGGAAATAACCTTTAATACAGTTAAGGCCACGGTTGACTGGACTTTCAGGATCGCCCTTAGTGGCGACCACTTTGCCCGCTTGGGTGCCCACTAATACGCTACACCCCACACCGCAGAAACGGCAGGGAGCTTTATCCCACTTGATACTGTCAGCTTGTTCGGCGGCTTCGACCATCTTAATGGGAAGTGTGACGCCAACGGCCGTCGCAGCGGCAACCGCTGCGTTGGCCTTGAGAAACTCGCGGCGGCTTATGCTCATAATATTTCCTCACTCTCTTGTACTAAGGGTTCTACTTGGTGGTAAATCAAGCTGGCAGATAACACGCCGGACAGGGCATTGATGGCTTCAATATTGTCAAGAATCGCTCTTTGGCTACTCCCTTCTAGGGTGACAACCAATTTTCCTTCGGGTGTAATTGCATGAATATCGGTACCCACTAATGCGAGGATATTGGCTTCAACCTGCTGTAAGGCTTTAGGCGTGGCATGCACCACAAGGCTGGTGACGTGGTATTCCTGACTCATATGGGATGACCTGTAGTAGTGTAAACTCGGTTGCTTAAGATTAAAAAGGAGGGTAACCGAGTGCTGATACTGGCGAGTCTAGACCTGATAAAAAATGTGGGTATACCTCACAAGAGGTATTGAAAGCGATAGTCGATCCGGATCAAAGTTTTGCGAGTGATCTAACTCCCAGTTTGATATTTAAGCGGTTAGCACTGTCCTCACTAGGACATAGTGAGGAGTACATTTATGGAGAATACTATTGTGCATATCTGGAACCCGTGAACATTAACGGAAGCACAAGTGTGTAGATAGGAATCCTATACTTTTTTACCAATTACAGGTGTTTATAAAATTTCTGAGTAAGAGCAATAGCTGACGTGCATGTTTGCAAAATCCTTCGATAGAACATATTTAGGAATAATTAGTTATATTCACATTGTTTAGTATATATAAGACGTTAATAGCCCGTTAGCTCCATATAACCCGTACCTGTATGGCTGCCAGAGAGATGCACTGGGCCTTCCCAGTAGGGCGTTGATAATGGCATAGCGCTATTGGCATTGAGCGGGGTGATAGTGAGATCGATATTTTCGCTGGGGATTTTGACTTGCCAGCTAACGGGATAGTCGCCATTGACTGTGTGTTGCCATCTAAGAGGCGTCATCTGAATGTCATTGGGATTGTTAGTGGAATTGATGTTGCGACCTGTGCCATCGGCAAACATTCTTCTGGCGCTATAAAATGCTGAGATAGGTGCATTCTTTGCGGACTCTGCCGGAGACTGATCCCGTAACTGAAACAACATCAGCGTCGAGCCATCGTTTAACCTGAGCGCGAACCAATCCCAGCCCTGTTGCGTTTTAGTGAGAAATTGCGAGCTCCATTCCCTGTCGAGCCAACCTTGGCCTGTGACTTGCTCCACTTTGCCATTGCGGTTGATTTCACCTGAAATTTCAATAAAGGGTTGGCTGTAATAGTAAGAGGCTACTTGGCCGTCGCGGCTTTTAAGGCTATAGCCGTTAACGCCTTGGTATTGCAGTGGCGCTTGGCTATTAAGCTGAAGTCGATAGCTAAAATCAGAATTCTCCACCGTTAAGGTCGCGGGAAAGAGTGCATTGGTTTCGCTCTGCCAGTGCCAGTTATCGAGGCGGATTTGATAAGGATCTAAATTCACCTCGGCAAACTCGCTATGGCGGCGTGACCACTTTTCGTGGGCCAAGTGAGCATTACTCGAGGTTAATGCACTGTGGGCTAAATAAAGCTGCTGAGTCTCCCAAGTGGATTCACTTTTGGGCGTTGCATCTGTTACTTGCGGAACTGTTGTTTGTAGAGCGATTGTTTGCAGAGTTGTGGGTTTCAGGGCGACTCTAAACTGCGTCCACTGGACGCCGAGTTGCTCACCTGTTTCTGTGGTTAAATTCGCGGTCAGATACCACCATTCCTGACGAAAGCCATTGTGCGCCAAGTGATCCCGCGGAAATTCAAATCTATAGCCGGGAACAACAGGCGTAAAAGCTAAATCATCTTGATTAGTAGAGGTTTTCCCCACCACATTGGCCATGGATTTGGACTGAGTGTTTTGCGTCGATGGCGTTTTATCGCAGCCGCCGATCAGCATTAACCCAACCACTGCCCATACAATACTGAGTGTTTTCATCACAGGGTCTCCTGCTGCAGACTAGCGACCAGTGGCTTGCGGGTTTGCCAATACAGCGGTAAGAGTACGGCTAAGGTGCAGGTGGTTAAGGCAATCAGTATTGCATGGCCGTAAGCTTGCCAATCCCAAATCATTTTTATCGTCCAGCCAAAGGCTTGCAAGGTGATCTTATTAATAAGCAGGTAACCTAACAGCGCGCCCGTTGGCATAGCGAGCAGGCAAGTGATCAGTACCACAATCAACATCTGCATAAACACCATACCGCGCAGCGCATTACGACTGACGCCGAGGGAATACAGCCGTGCCAGTGGCGCTTGCCTTGCCTGAGTCAACATTAAGCAGGCACTAAAGAGGCCAATCGCGGCGACAATCAAGGTTAAACTATTCAGCACTAAGGTAATGGAAAAAGTGCGTTTAAACATAGCGATAGCTTGGGTTTTTATCTTAGTTTGGCTGTAGATTTGCGCTTGGGATAAACCTAACTCAGTCGCCAGTTGGACTTGTAGTTGATCCAGTTCTGCTTCGCTTATCCTACTGCCTTGCTCTTTACCGTGAAAACTTGCCGCTAAACTGACTGGCAGTACAGGTAACTGGGCCCGTTGCCAAAGTGGCTGGCTGATAATGACCTCGTTTCGGGTATTGCCGTGGTCATAATAAATGCCGCCAATAATGGCTTTGCTGCTACCTGTTTTCTCGAGCACATCCAATGACACAGTATCACCAAGCTGTAATTGGTATTTGATGGCAAGAGGCTCGCTCACCAATACAACGGGTGCATTAAAGTAGGATTGCCACAATGTGGGCAGGCTTTCCTTAAGCGCACTGGTGTGCCGAGTCGAAAATTCATCGCGACTGAGTAGACTCACCGGAATCGTCTGCTCGCTCGGATTATCCGTCGAAACTGGCAGTGAAAGCAGGGCTTCAATTTGCCACTGCTGATAAAGACCGCTGACTCTAGGATCCTGCATCAATTGGGTTTGAATCGTGTCGATACGCTGGCTCGGTGGGCGGATATAGAGATCGGCATGCAAGCGAGTTTCTAGCCAAGTTCGCAGGGTTTGCTCGAAGCTTCCAACGAGGGTGTTCATCGACACATTGGCACTGAGCGCCAGCAAGATTGCCATCATAGCCAAGGAGAGCGGTGCAATAAGCTCACGGGTTTCGGCGAGCTGATATTGCCATAATCCAGGACGCGCCAAGGGCATTAACGCACTGACGCCCCAATGCAATAATTGCGGCAACAATAAGGGAATAGCGATAGCGACGATACCGAGCAACACTAAGCTGATGTTATAGCTTTGGCTGAAGGGAAACAGCAACGCTGCTAAGGTCAATAAGCCACAGGCTAAGGCAAATTGAATGCTATGGGTTTTGCGGTGTGCCTGCATTTGCTGATAACGATTCGCCCCTTGCGCCAATGCTTGGCGCGTAAGATCTAAATACAATGGCAAGCAAGCGGCGAGCGCGGCAATTAAGGTGAGGGCAATTGCCTCAAAAAGCCAAGTCCATTGCCAAATACCGGGGAGCAAGTGGGCGCCATACATTTGCTCTAAGGTCATGGCGACCATAGGTTGCAGCCAGTGGCTGAGTTGCAAACCACTGATAAAGCCCAAACTTGAACCTATGACAACTAACAAAATTAATTCGAACATCAGCGCCGTCATCAAGGCGCGGCGCTCGATTCCCTGTTGTAATAATTGCACTAATAGTTTTTGCCGTTTCATTAGGCTGTAGCGCACACCGTTGTAGGCGATAAAGAGGCCGACAACGAAGGCTAACATGCTCATGGCATTAAGATTAAGGTGAAAACTGCGGGTCAGCGCTATCAGCGCTTGACCTTGATCTTGCTGGCTAAAGCTGGCCTTTTGGGGCGTAATCCCTAAAGCGTCGAGTTGGGATTTTAGTTTAGGTAGGTTTTCTCGCTCACTGAACATGGCGATATAGCTCAATCTGCCTTGCATGTTTAGTAATCGCTGGGCGAGGGACATATCGGCCAAGATGGCGCTTCCTAGACCAAAACTGTCATCAATTGCAATGACATCTAAGGTGCTATTTTCTAAAACAAGTTTACCGTCGGGCGCCACTTTGGCTGCTAGGCTGCGGCTCATGATTACTGTGGCTGCGCCGTTGATGAGATCGGCAAGCGGTAAGTCATTCATCTGTGGTGAGGTGGCTGATTGTGTGTCAGTCGAGGCGTTACTTCTCGATTTTTGTAGTGTTAATGCAGCGATCAAATCGCTGCCTTCCAGTTGCCAGAACTGACCGTTTTTACCGGAGATTTTGCCACTTACGACGGCGAGACTCTGACTTAATCCGGCTCGTCTCAAGGCGAAATAGACAGATTCATCTAAAGTGTTTTGTCCTAGGGGCGGCGTGAGTAGCACATCGGCGCGTTGACTCAGTAACTCAGTCGCATCGCTATAGCTGCGCACGGCATTGTCATTGGTTGCCTTGACTCCAATGAGCAGAGTGACGGCTAAGGCGATACCGAGCAGAATGGCACCTGCTTGTATGGGCGCATGGCGATAATGGGCGATAAAAACCTTTAGGCTGAGCCACGTCAGCCTCAGCCAAGTTGACTTTAGCCAAGTTTGCTTAAGTCCAGTCTGTTTAAGTTCTGTTTGCTTAAGCGCTGTGGGAGTCGCCTTAGTGAGCTGTTTATTGTTCATAAATAGCGACTGCACCTTGGGATAAGTGCCAACGTTTTTGCATAAAGGCGGCGCACTCTTCGCTGTGGGTGACCATCAAGATACTGGTTTGGCTTTCCCGTGCCAGTTCACACAGTAATGCCATGACTTGCTTACCCGATACATCATCTAAGTTACCCGTAGGTTCGTCGGCCAAGAGTAAGGTTGGTTTGTGGGCTAAGGCGCGGGCGATGGCGACACGTTGTTGTTGACCGCCTGACAGGGCTTCAACTTGGCGGTGAAGTAATGGCAAGAGCCCTAGTTTTTCAACCAGATAGTCACACCAGGCTGACCACGGCTGCGCGGTTAAACTTAAGGAGAAGGCGATATTGTCTTTCACGTTGAGTGGCGTGAGTAAGTTAAATTGCTGAAACACGACACCTAAGGAATTACGTCTGAAACGGCTCCACTCTTTATCTTGCCAAGTTGAGGTGGATGCTTGTTCTACCAAGATTTCACCCGAGTCTGGCATTTCAAAACCGGCGATCAGGTTGAGTAAGGTGCTTTTGCCGCTGCCGCTGGGACCTGTGAGCGCCACGGTTTCACCTCTGTGGATCTGTAGATTAACCGCTTGCAGTACTTGATGATATTGCTCACCATCGCGAAAGCCTTTGGTGACTTGGTTAAGCTTAGCGACGTCGGCCATTGAGCAACTCCTTTATATCCATTGGCGGCGGGTGTGGTAAGCCGTGTTTCAAACTGCGGCGGCAACTTACTTAGTGGCCGCAATTTAGCATTGCCATTCTATGTTCAAGATAAAGCATTTTCTATTCAGATAGATACTGATTTTTCTTGTAATAGGATCATCCACTGAGTAACAAAACATAAATCGTCATTTGGTGTAAAAATAGTCAACTGGATTAAATCCTCCGCGAACTGTGAGCAAACGGCTTGAGCTGACGCCGCATTTGTTGCATTCTGTGCGTCCTGTTAGCTTGGGAGTAAATCTCAATCTAGCAATCCGTTCGGATGAAGGTAGCAGGAGAGTGGGGAATTGACCCCACACCGACGAGGCAACTTTGGTTTTACAGAAGCGAGTCTTCTTATAAAAAACAAAGCACTCTTTCAGGTGCCGATAGGCGTGGACTGTTACTGGACGAGCCTCTGGAGAGACTACCAGTTGCACTCATTGTGCAATCAGGTGGCGCCGAAGGCGAAAGTGTCGTGGTGTTATTGTATAACCTGCGACGCGAAACGCTCAGGCAAAAGGACAGAGGAGAGGATGACTGCACAGTCCCTGTCGTTTGTCGTCGTGGGCTATTTTTACTCTTTTGCTTGAGATGGAGCACTTTTGCTCTTATTGAAAGCACTCGTGTAGAGCTCTCGCTTGCTACGCTTTTAGCGTTCGGCTTAGGCGATTCTCGGCCGAGATTAGGTCAAAATAGTTCGCTATAGCGTCCGACTGCGGCGCGTCACAGCCATTTCTTTTCCTCCTCCGTTTATTAATTTTGTTGTTTAATATTCGAGGAATATCATGAGTTTTCAAGCTTTACTTGCCAGTATTAATGGCATCGTCTGGGGCCCAATTACCCTTTGTTTGCTGGTGGGTACAGGGGTTTACCTCACTGTGCGTCTCAAGCTTATCCAAGTATTTCGTCTGCCGATGGCGATGGGATTGTTGTTTAAACCCGCCAAAGGTCATGGGGATTTATCTTCCTTTGCAGCGCTTTGTACGGCGCTGTCCGCCACTATCGGTACCGGTAATATTGTCGGCGTGGCGACGGCAATAAAAATGGGCGGGCCAGGGGCGTTATTTTGGATGTGGTTGGCGGCATTTTTCGGCATGGCGACTAAATATGCTGAATGTATGTTGGCGGTAAAGTACCGTACCACCGATGCTCGTGGGCAGATTGCGGGTGGCCCTATGTATTATATCGAGCGCGGCCTTGGTCTACCTTGGATGGCGAAATTGTTCGCTCTCTTTGGGGTTGGTGTGGCCTTTTTCGGTATTGGTACTTTTGCACAGGTCAATGCCATTAGCGATGCGCTGACGATCGCCTTTGAGGTGCCGACTTGGTTAACCGCGGCCGTACTGACATTTTTAGTGGCCGCAGTTACCTTGGGTGGGGTTAAGCGTATTTCAAATGTGGCGCAAAAACTTGTGCCTGCGATGTCGATTGGTTATGTGTTGGCCTGCGTGTGGATCTTAGTCGGTTTCTCCGAGCAGATTTTACCCGCCTTAGCTTTAGTGATTGAATCTGCCTTTACGCCACTCTCAGCTGCGGGGGGATTTTTAGGGGCGACAGTCGCGCAGGCGATTCAAATCGGTATTGCCCGAGGTGTGTTCTCGAACGAATCTGGATTAGGCAGTGCACCCATTGCCGCCGCTGCCGCTAAGACCAATGAACCCGTTGAGCAAGGTCTCGTCAGCATGACGGGTACTTTCTTCGATACCATTATCATTTGCACTATGACGGGGTTAGTGCTGATCATCACTGGGGTATGGAGTGGTGAGACTGCGGGTGCCGCGATGACGAGTGCTGCTTTTGCTCTGGGAGGCTCAGCGCTTGTGGGTCAGTATTTGGTGACGATTGCGCTAGTGTGTTTTGCGTTTACCACGATTTTGGGCTGGCATTATTATGGTGAACGCTGTTGGTATTATTTAGTCGGTGAGCGCGGATTACGCATGTATCAAGTGGTGTTTTTGGTGCTGATTGCGGGTGGTGCTTTTATCAAACTGGATGTGATTTGGTTGTTGGCCGATACGGTTAATGGTTTGATGGCTATCCCTAACTTGATCGCCATTGTGGGCTTGAGGCATATCATTATCGCCGAAACCCAAAGCTATTTTGCTCGTATCTTACCTAATCAAACCTTAGAGACGGCTTCTTAGAGACGGCTTATTAGTGTTTTTAAAACAATAAATTACTTCACATTATTTTAACTTTGACATTGTCGCCACTAAATTCTTCGTTTACTTTATAAGTGCTATTTTTAAATGCAGTGCTTATAAAATCGGGGGCTTTAGGGCGACGCCATGGAAAAAAGTAAACTTCGTACTTTTCGCAGTAGGATTTTATCCCACATAGCCTTGCCTCTCATTGTAATTATGGCGAGTGTTTATAGTGTAAACGCTTGGTTTAGTTATATCTCCTCAGAGAATCGGCTGTACCATAGCCTGACACAAGAGGCGAGTCATTCGGCTTCTCGTCTGCAGTTTCTGCTCGAACATGCGCAGGCCAACACCCAAGGTCTTGCTGATTTTATTGGTTTTTTGTCAAGTAAAGAAGACATGAATGACACTGAGAGTGTTAAAAGTGTCTTGATGAATCGAGTCAAACGTCATCCTGACTTTTTTGGCTCCGCAGTTGCATTTAAACCCAACACTTTTCCTAACCGCAAGCTCTTTTCTCCCTATGTTTACCGCGATACAAGTGGTGGTAACGATTTACACTACCTCGATATTGGCGCTGAAGGCTACGACTATACCGATGGCACTTGGGATTGGTGGAGCAAGGCTATCAATCAAGCGAACGGTTATTGGTCAAAGGCATACTTTGATGAGGGGGCGGGGAATATTCTGATGGTGACCTATTCGGCTCCTTTTGGTGCGGTAGGTAATTATTTTGGGGTTGCGACGGTTGATTTAGCCTTAGATGGATTGCCAAAACAATTGGGGGTTGCACCAAATCGTCTGGTGGTTTTAGACGACCAAGGGCGGCTTATTTATCATATAGATAAAGAAAAAGTGCTGGCAACGACTTCAGCCCAGTGGCTCGATAAGAATAAAGATAAAAATGCCGATTTTTGGACGCTACAGGATAAAAGGCTTGATGGTCAAGCAAGGTTTGTTGATAACCAAGATGTTGTTTATCTTGCGAGTATTGCGACTGTCCCTCAATTAAAGTGGCGTGTGATTGTATTCGCGCCAGAACAAGATTTATTCAACTCCCTACTTGATGATCTAGCATCTATTATCCTCAATTTAAGTTTATTAACCCTCTTATTATTGCTGACTTGTTATCTGGCGGCGAAACGATTAACTCGGCCGTTAGAGCTACTCGAGTCGGGTATCTTGTCCTTTGGACAGGGTAAAGCTCAGCAGCTCATTGTACCTAAAGGTGCCGTGAGTGAAATAGTGACGCTGAGTACTACCTTCAATCAAATGGCGGAATTACTCGCAGAACGTGAACAAGCCATTCTTGATTCCCGTGGCAACCGCTTTGCGCGCCTAATTGATGGTATGAGCGATAAATCTTTCTATTGTTCCCTAGAACCTAATGGTCAACTCGCCCAAGTCAGTGAGGGGGTAACTAAGGTGTTGGGGATTACCCCTGATTTGCTCAAGCGAAAATATCAAAGGCTCTTCTCGGCTAATCCCCTTAATGAGAAAAACTGGGAATATACCGATTTGGCCTTAAAGGGCCAAAATGTGCCTTCGCATCAAGTTGAAATGCTGGATGAAAAAGGGCATTTAAGAAGGCTCGATGTATTTATGCAGCCGTTATTATCAGATACGGGTGAGTTAATGTCGGTGGAGATGTTATTTACCGATGTTACTGAGCAGTTTTCAGCAGCAGTCTGGTCAAATGCCGTACTAGAAGCCGCTCCAGAGGCCATGCTCATTGTCGACGAACTTGGGAAAATCGTCTTTACTAACAGTCGCTGTCAGCAGCTCTTTGGATACGAATCGGGCGCTATGCTGGGTTTGCAGGTTGAGGCATTATTGCCGCAAGAGTTAGGAAACGGGCATGTACTTGAGCGGCAAACATTCCTGCGCGAAGGCCGCGATAGAGGCATGGCAAATGCGCGTCATGTTCGGGCTTTAAAAGCCGATGGTAATGAATTTATTGCGGAAATAGCGCTGAGTATTCTTCCCCCTGCCTTTGATGGACAAAGGCAAGTGGCGGCTTCAATACGCGATATGACACAAAAACTGGCCGTTGAGCAGAAGATCCGTGATAGCGAACAGCGTTTTCGTGGCTTAGTGACTAATATTCCCGGCGCCGTTTATCGGACTCGTATCGCGGATGTATGGTTCATGGAATATATCAGTGACAATATTGCTGAGATTACGGGTTATGCAGCGAGTCAGTTTATTGAAAATCGCCAACGTACTTTTGCTTCGCTGATTTTAGAAGAGGATCGGCCTACATGTCATTTGCATATTGATAGAGCACTCGCGCAGCAAGAAACCTTTGAAGTGGAATATCGTATCCGCCATCGCGATGGCAGTGTGCGCTGGGTGCATGAGAAAGGTAAGGCAAGTTATACCGAAGAGGGCGTTCCACTTTGGTTCGACGGCAGTATTGATGACATCACAGAGAGTAAGCTTGCTATAGGGCAGTTGGAGGCTTCGCGCCTGCAATTGACCAATATTACAGAGTCTATTCCTTGTACCGTGTACCAATTGTTATGGCACTCGCCTACTGATCGCAGATTTACCTTTCTCTCTGGTGCGGCAATGAAAATGCTGGGGCTACATCGTGATGATCTTATTAGTAATTTTGACACCATCGCTGAGCGGATTTTTGATGACGAAAGGCCGGACGTCGTGCGGGCACTTTCAGGTAAGAGTGAAGATAGGTTTCAATGGATCCGCGAGTTTCGTTATCGCCATCCCAATGGCAGCATACGTTGGATGGAGGCGGGTGCGAGCGGCCATGTAGAAGAAGATGGCGCCATTACTTGGAATGGGTATGTAATGGACATCACCCAACGCAAGAGCATAGAACAAGAGTTAGCCCTCAGTGAAGCGCACTTTAAGGCACTGTTCGATGGTGCGACCATTGGTATTGTCAATGTGGATGTTAAAGGCGTTATCTTAGATTGTAATGACCAATTCTGTGCCGATATGGCGCGGTCACGGGAGAGTTTACGCAATACCGCAATTTTTGAGGTCCTTAGCGCGCAAGATAAGCTTATTGCCAAGGCGCAATTTAAGGAATTGGTCGGTGGCAAAATTGACCATTATCGTGGCGAGAGAAGCTTTATTCGTCCTTCTGGTGCGCCTTTATGGATGACGGTCAATGTGTCGGCACTGTTAGATGCCCAAGGACAATTTGAATCGGCTGTGATCAGCATGGTCGATATGACAGAGCTTAAATTGCTCTCCGATGAACTGTTACTTGCCAAAGAGCAAGCCGATGCCGCCAGTAAAGCAAAGGGTGACTTCTTGGCGAATATGTCCCACGAAATACGCACCCCAATGAATGCCATTATCGGCATGTCCCAGCTGTGTTTACAGACCGAATTAGATAAAAAACAGAAAAACTATGTGGAGAAGATTGAGCGGGCATCGCAGTCTTTACTGTCTATTATCAATGACATTCTGGATTTCTCTAAGATTGAAGCGGGTAAGCTCGACATAGAATCTGTGCCATTTCAGCTCGATACTATGCTGGAAGATCTCAGCGATATGTTTTCTGAAAAAGCCGCCCACAAGCAGATTGAATTGTTATTTGCAGTCGCCCCTAACGTGCCGCGTTATTTATATGGTGATTCGCTACGCTTAGGTCAAGTGTTGATTAACTTGATGAATAACGCCATTAAGTTCACCGAGCGGGGTGAAGTATTACTGTCGTTAAATCTTGTTGAACAGCAAGATGATGATGTCGTGCTGCGTTTTAGTGTGCGTGACAGCGGCATAGGCTTAACTGAGCAGCAGCAAGCAAAATTATTTAAATCCTTTACCCAAGCGGATACTTCAACCACCCGTAAATACCAGGGTGAGATTACGAGTGGTCATTTAATAACCACACTCATGCCGGCTTCAAGCA
>NZ_JAKKSJ010000063.1:0-36562 GCF_025653365.1 Shewanella sp. SW32
AAAGAGCGACTTCAAGTCGCCGAGCGCCTTGAGCGTCTGACAGAGCAGAAGTTCAAGGCAGGTCAAGCTACGGGCTTTGACATTGAACGCACGCGTTCCGAGGTCATCGCCCTCCGGGTGGAGCAAGAGCAGTTGCGACGCGTACGCGGCGAAGCAACGCATGCCTTGGATGTGCTCGTTGGCCGGATTCCGGGGGCGCTTGGCAGCGGTCCTGCGCTTGCCTCTCTCACCATGCCCGATTGGACTCCCAGAAGCGTGCCAGGCGAATTGCTGCAGCAGCGCCCCGACGTCAGAGCCGCGCAGGCGCGTCTTGCAGCGGCGACGGCGCGATGGAACGCAGCAGAAGGCGAGCGGTTCCCCAAACTTGTGCTCGATTTGAGTGGTGGGCGCCAACGCTTCGAGAACAACGGAACACGTGTGGCAGGGAACATTTTCTCTCTGGGCTTGGGTGTGACGCTTCCGATCTTTGACGGTGGAGCAATACAAGCGGGAATCGACGAGGGCTCAGCACGCAGTCGCGGCGCACAGGCTGACCTGGAACGCACGGTTTTGCTTGCGCTTCAGGATGTGGAGAACGCTTATCTGGGCTGGCAGACCCAGCGGACTTCTCTGCAGCATCAGGTCGATGGTCTTGTCGTCGCTGATCGACTCCTTGACCGCAGTCGACGCCTCTTTGAGGCGGGACAGGTGGATGCGACCGTTGTTGCAGAAGCGGAGCGTGGCACCTTGTCCCAGCGAGCGGCTCTGGTCCGTGCTCGCGCCGACGCAGCCGTGCAATGGGGTGTTCTCGCTAAAGCGCTTTCTGGTTCGCCAGAGCATGTGAATCTGCAATCTTCACCCTGAGTCCTTGAGTTGGAAGAACGCAGCATGGCAGCGAGTTTTAAATACTGAATAGATCGACGATTAGTAGGGGACGCATGGAAATTCGACATCTACGTTGTTTTATGGCGCTCGCCGAGGAACTTCACTTCGCTCGCGCCGCTGCGAAACTGCATATTGGGGTTCTAGGGATTTTCCCCTCTAAAGTAACATAAATCGCCACAACCCTCGCAGTTAATGGCTTGTGGAGCTGGGTTACCTTTCATTTTAGACTTCATTTTCAACAATAGGCCTAGTTATTTCCTGTAAATCAGGTAGTTTGCGGTTACTAGCGAACTGATAAGTGCCGCTCAGATTAATGTTCTGCCATGCAACGGGTGATACTTGTCGAGTTATTGCTGCTTTTTCCTCGTCACCAACTTCTTCAAAGTGCAGTAATAGATGACTTAGGATCATCGAGTTAAAGTAGATAATAGCATTTGCCGTCAAACGGGCACACTCGTTCCAGACGACTATTTCTGATTCGTTTTTTCCACGGAACTGGTCACGATTGACCGATGCAATAGCTCGCCTGAGGAAATGCCAGGCTTCGCCTCGGTTCAGTGCTCGTTGAACATATTGGCGCAGACTTGCATCATCAATATAATCAAGTAAATATTGGGCTTTGATGAGCCTATTATATTCCGTTAATGCTTGTAATATAGGGTGTCTAGATGGATAACCAGATAATTTGCGTACTAGCAATGCCTGTGTTGTGCGTTTTTCTTGAAGGGATAACACAATACGCTGAATATCCTGCCAGCCTTCTTCAATCACATTCATTTTTATCGGCTTTTTCAGCGCCAGATGCGTGTTTCCGTCGTCGCTTTCAGTTACGTTAAATAGGTCATTGATCACACTGGTGAACTGAGCATACCTAGGCGCAAAACTATAACCGCATAAATCCAATAAGGCATAATTAACATGATTAACACCATGGGTGTCGGTTGAGAGGACATCTGGCTTAAGATCACTAGTATTAGATTGTAGTAAGTCGTAAATATAATGGGACTCATGCTCATTAGATCCTATGATACGGGCATTTAACGCACTATGATTGGCAACTAACGTCATGGCCGTAATACCTTTGTTGGTGCCGAAGTATTTCGAGGAGTAGCGAGTTTTAAAAGTCTCAAGGTGAGTTTCAAATTTTTGCCCATCGGTACTGGCGTGCAGGACGTCTTCTTGGATGTGATAGTGGCGGAAAATAGGGAGTGCCGCTACTGCGTTATTGATGATATCACTAGCCTCTTGCAAGGTTTCAGGCCTAATATAATTAGCTTGTATAGTGCTTAGATGCTCATAACTGCGATCAGATATTTGTGCCATCCCATATACGCCGCGATGTGTCGCATTCGCAATTAGAATAGCCAATAAATCATCCTGATTGGCGCCTACTTGTTTTTGTATTGGCAGCACGTGTGCGAAGCATTGCATAAAGTTGGTTTCTTGTTCAACATAACGCAACACATCAGCAATACTGACGGGGATCATTTGTTTAAAGAAAGGGTTGTTGACAAGTGATTGGGAGCCTTTAACTGGCAGTCGCCATCGTGTGCCACTTCGGCTCTTCATGATCACATTGCGGTTATCACCATTATCAATGTGACGAGCAACATCTTCTAGGGATGTTGTTAAGCGTATTTGTTTTACTTGCAGTAGCTTCTGAATCGGCTGCTTTAGCTTTTCCAATGTTGATGATGCCAATAGATCAGGCTGTATTGACGATGCAATTAAGTCGTCTTCTAGCGCACGATATTTAGTGACGTTTGATAAGTAAATTCGACCATTAAGCCGAGAAGCCAGTTGACGGTAAAGCAACCATTCGTATCGCTGTGGATGAACAACATCCTTGTTAATTAACCATGGACGATGTTTTTGTTGGATAAGTGTACTATCCATTGTTTGCAATGTATTACCTGCTAATAGTTCTGTTTTTGTGGTTTTGAGCTGGGTCACTAATGCTTCTGAGCCTTTACCTGCTTGGCATTCAAGACATAGAAACACGGGCCTTAATAACTGCTCAATTAACCCGTTTTGATCATCATAATATTGCCATTGATATTCTTCTACCGTGCGTTTTTGCTTTTTTAAGTACAGGCATAGCGTTTCTATATCTTGGTTATTCATTACACTTAATGCTTGTTGCCTAACCGTTGCAAATGGTTGATTATCGTCGATACTGTCATCAACAAACAGATGCAGTAATTCTGCGGCTTTGGTGACATTGTCTGCAGCTGACCTCCATGAGTCAAACACTGCCTGTTGGGCAAACGCATGCGCAGCTTCTTGTTGTTTACGGATATGATGAATAAACCCATCAGCCAATCGCTCTAGGCTTTGCCGTATGCGTTGAGTCAGAAAACACAGCAACCATAGGTGTTGCTGTGGACGCTTAAAGCGTTTTAGTTTACTGCCATAATAATCCACCATTTCACCGAAGTGTTGTTGGTTTTTAGACGATAAGGCTAAGCCCTTAACAGCATTATCAATCTGTCTTGTATAAGGCTGTAACTGATGATACACCGTCAGTTCTTTTTTTAGCTCTGTCACCATAACGCTTTTTGCACCGGCTCGAAGCTGGCTTAAGGAGAGCCCATCTTTGTCATCGATAATAGTATTTAGAAATCCGTGTAGTTCAGATGAAACATGAATACGAAGCTTATTATTTAACGCCTTCTTGACCTGTTGGATAACACGACTGATAAGCTTTTGTAAGACAGTATATTTAGGGATGGCAATTCTATGCGTTGCTAGATATTCAGCGGCTGCATCGAATAGATAACGAGGCTCAAGCCAAGCTTTGCCGACCATAACAAGATGTTCGTACAGCGGCGCAAAGTGCAGACTTTCGTCCCATTTCTGATAGTTTAATAACCTCAGTATTCTTTGATATATACGGTCACGCTGCATCTTATTAATGCTGAAAGGCCTGATCCCTTTGCCTCCTTGAACTTGCGTTGAAATAAACTGCATATCGTCAAAGATGAGGTTAAAGCTAGGTGAAAGAATCACAGGCTTAGACTTAAAATACCCTAATAACGCAATGAAATAGCATCGGTGGTTCCTTAGGCGAATACTTTTCAACTCTGTTAACTCGATCTCGTTTGGCGTAAAATACAATCGTTGTTGTTCAAGTGATAATAGCGGCGGAGAATATAGATCAAGCTGCTCAGCTTTGGTAAGAATTGATAGTTCGTTTTTTATAGCCATAGGAATTAAATTAAGTTTAAGGGGTTGTTAACCTCATAATTTGCCATACTTTGGAGAAGTAACCCACCTTTGTATGCCTTTAAATATGGTGAGTATGGCGATTTATGTTACTTTAGAGGGGAAAATCCCTAGAACCCCAATTTACAACTAAATGGAACAGTACCGGAGCTATCTCATCTTGTAGATAAAATCTGACCTTTTGGTTTGGTGGTTACTGTAACGTTTTAATTTTAAAGCCAATTATCTGTTTAAGATATTATATGGTTATTTTCTGAATTTTGGCTCTAGTAATTGATTTTATATAGGTTTATTTTATAAGTGTATAGTGACCTGCCGAATAGGCAGCTGAAAATAAACGTGGGCTATGACTGGGAAAAATTCCGCAGTGACCTGCCGAATAGGCAGCTGAAAATGTTTGATTTTAAAGAAGGTCTTGATAAATAGTGTGACCTGCCGAATAGGCAGCTGAAAATAGCGTGGGGTAATCGAGGTGGTCTGCTTCATCGTGACCTGCCGAATAGGCAGCTGAAAATATTTAGGAAAATGGCAAACTCAGCCCCAAACTGTGACCTGCCGAATAGGCAGCTGAAAATCGTGAAAATCGTCATTTACAAGTTGACTTTGAGATACCCGCCGAAAAGGCAGCAAAACCTCTTTCCATTATTATGGGGAGAGGTTTTTTATTTTCAATAAACAAAGTGCCTAGCTCAGTTTTGTCCTAAAGTGAGCTTGTGAATCTGTTCCTCACATACAGATTCACATATAAAGCTCAGCTATCTCGTGTTCGTTGTGTACTGAGATGTTTCTGCTCCCCTAAGTGAAAAGTCAGATGTGAGTCAAAATCTGAATTTTTATGCTGTTTCATGTGCATACGTGAAGACTATCGACATAATCTAACAATTCGCTTCAAAAACAGCTCATAACTGCTCGAAAACACACGTTCTTGTATGTTGCTTAAAATGAAGGACCAGTTACGTGAGTCGCAATGCTGTATTGTTGATTCAATCTTAAGTATATAGGGTTAATTTTTCGATATGTGTGAATTTGTTACTGTAGAACCGAGTCTGGAAAATCAGTGGCGATTCAGTTTGGTTAATAGTAGCAATAGAGAGGTGTAGTGGCTAAGTAAAATCGGCCACTGTTTTATACTCTTACTTTGTCCAATTTGAACTAGTGGGTGAACGATGGGTCAACTTGAGCACTTCCGAACTTTACGATTACAGAATAGCTAACACATAAAATTTGACTATTTATTCACTAATTAGTGCATACGCAGAATAGCAGCTAACTCACTTTCATTGCAGCTAAAACAGCTCAAATATGCGCGTAAACGCTCGATTTCTGCACGTAAATAGATGTTATAATGCAGAAGTGATTGCATGCCTTACAGGTTGAAGTTACGTCAAGTAATACATGTCATATGTGTTATTCAGGAGTTGACAGTCGTTTGGCGAATTGTTGGTAATTCAATGAGATCTTTTATTCACTGTCATATAAAACAGTTCTATTACGTCCGCCTTTTTTAGCCTCGTAAAGAGCTGTATCTGCATGCTGAATTAATTGCTCAGCAATAAACTCATTATTATTTTTAGTAATTTTGTGTTCTTGTAAGGCGGAGATCCCCAAGCTAATTGTCCATATTACTTTCTCTCCTGTTTCACTTATTAAAGATTGGTTCTCAACATGTAACCTGATTCGTTCTCCTAGATTCTTTGCACTACTAATGTTTGTATCGGGGAGAATTATTGCAAATTCTTCTCCACCTAGTCGAGCCACCAGATCTGTTTCCCGGGAGAGGGTTACGCAGAAATTCGCAAGGGAACAAATAACACTATCTCCAGTTGGGTGTCCGTATGTATCATTAATGCGCTTAAAAAAATCTATATCTAGTATAATGAGAGCACAAGCGCTTCCAAATCTAGAGTTTCGATTAACCTCGGATTTAAGCAAACTATCAAAATGTCTTCGATTAGCTACACCTGTTAATGGATCAGTTCTTGACCCCTTTTCTAGAGCCAGTTCAAGGCAATAACGATTGTAATAACTCCAAGAGAAAATTAGCATTACTAACAATGCGGCAAGACTATAAAGAAATGCTATTTGGAAATAAATGTTTTGCAGATCCATATTCGTAGCTGCATCTAACTTGTAATGTATAACAAACAAAAAAGCAGAAAATAGGGCAGTAATTTGGATGTATATTGAAAGTCCAATTAAAATGAAGAATATAAGGAAAGGGTAAATAGCCACGGTAGTAACTGTATAAATAGCCTCTTCACCTAAAATCTCAGCCATTTTTATTGAAAGAAAAGATATGAAGATCACAGTCACAATAATAGTTGCTGTTGCGATTTTAACACTCTTTGCCTTAAATGTTAAAATCGCAGGGATAATCAAAAAAAACATATATAATCTAAGTTCTAGTAGCTCACCATTCAATTCAGGTGTGGTTATATGGTCAAATAAGCCTTCTGCAAATCCTAAGGGTATTAGTAATAACAGTATCGCTGTAGTACAAATACGATAATCAAAATATTTTTTTATCAAATATTTTTCACTTGCCTCAAATTTTATGATTTCAATAAATGTTAATAAAGTTGAATTGTCACTATTTATCATCATAATCCCCTGTTTCTAACCGGTTTATTAACATCATTTAATTTAGCATAGCCAGCTTTAATTTGTGTCTATTTTGATTAAATGACTCTACTTTATTGTTTTAATACATTTTAACGCATTGATTTTATTTGATTAATGGCTTGGTTGCCAAACTATTGGGGATTGCACCAGTTTATTAATCCAGTCGGGTGGAACAAACATTTGATGACACCAGAAAAGTTATATCCTACTGTTTTTAAAGTGAAAAAATATAGTAACCTGAAGTTGAAAGCGACTATTAATCATTATCTCATACTCATACATTTATGTTTGTTGCCCTGGTTTAGTAAGGGTCTTATACCCAGTGTTGGTTCGAATTACTTCAAGCTATACCATTATTAGATAACGAACATCTAATCGGTTAACTCTGTTCTTTCGACATACTGGTCTCTGTGCTTAGTGATGAAAAATGCAATTAGTAGGCGTTTTCTGCACTTACTCATAACTATAGCCTGTTAATGATAAATTCATTAAGTAATATTATAATAAAACTGTGAAGACTCATGTCTTAAAATCAAGGTTGATGCTTAAAATAGCGGTACAGAATAAAATATAGGGTTCATAGTTCTGCAATGCAGCATCAATCTGGCTCCCAATTTTAGAGGGGGTAGACAATTTTTAGAAAAAATACGTTTCAGCGAAGAACAACAATGCTATTTTATGCATACAAAATTCTGTTTTAGGGAAGTATAGCCTATTGATGCTTGCTCTTATAAGTTGTTTTATAACAGTTGGTTATGTGTGGTTTTTGCGGTTAATGTTAGTGCGAAACATGCTGAAATTCAGCTTGCTTTTTTGAGTGTGCTGTAGCTTAACGTAAAAGAGTGTCGTTGAGAAATGTAACTCGCGAAATTAATATTGTAATAAAAACTCTATTTTGATGGATAAGTATGAATACAAAAAAAATAACTAAATCTTCGCGTGGACGTCCAGTTGGTGATCATGATGAAAAAAGAAATGAGTTGCTTTGTACAGCGATTAATTTGCTTGTCACTGATGGTTATGCAGGATTGTCGATGCGTAACCTTGCAAGTAAAGCGCAGGTAACTACAGGTGCTATTACTTACTATTTTTCTAATAAAAGTGAGTTAATGAAAGGAGTTTCGGATGAATTATTTAATAGGTTTTCGCTTTTATTAGCTAAAAATACTGAAATTGATATAAAACAGGCTGTAGAGGAGTGGATTAACTGGACTTATAGTGATGGTGGTGAAATATGGAAAGCTTTTTTACAAGTGCAATTCTATGCTGCCGAAGATAAAACTTTTATTGATTATGCCCAAAAAAGGTATGACATTTTCATTTCCCAACTAAAACATTTTATAGAGAGTGGACAAAAGTCAAAACAAATTAGAAATGACATCCCTGCAGAAATACTAGCCGAACAGTTAAGTGCTATGGGAGATGGCATGATGATAATGCAATCTATTTATCCAGAAAGGTTGTCGATAGAAAAAATTGCTCAATTTAAAAAAGGTATACTTAGCCTCATTAGTCCACAACTTGCCGTGTGACTAATGTCACACGGCAAGTGTTGTGCTAAGGATTTTCAGCTTTAAATATTAGTGCATATACTATTGGTAATACGATCATTGTTAGAGCGGTAGCAAACATTAAACCAGAAATTATGGTAACTGCCATTGAAACAAAAAATGCATCAAAAATAAGCGGAATCATACCTAATGCAGTAGTAAGAGCCGCCATCGCAACTGGACGTAGCCTGCTTACTCCGGAATCTAATATGGAGTTTATAAGTGATTTACCTTGACTTTGTTCTAGATTAATTTCATCAACAAGAACAATAGCATTCTTTATAAGCATGCCAATGAGGCTTAAAAATCCTAGTAATGCCATAAATCCAAATGGTTGATTAGTTGCTAGCATACCTGCTGTTACACCGATTAAAGCCAGAGGTACACATAACCAAATAACTAATGTTTGTTTTAACGAGTTAAAGATTACTATAGTTATTAATATCATCGATAAGATGAATATCGGGATACTCGAGGCTAGTCCCTTCTCCGCTTTACTTGAGTCTTCATATTCTCCCCCCCATTCCAAAGTGTATCCTGGTGGTATTTTAATAGCTTCTACTTGTGGTTTTAATGTCGCCAACAATTCTGAAGCTGTGCCGGTAACCGGATCAGCAAAAATTGTGATAGTTCGTTCCCTATTTCTTCTAAGAATTAAACCATCTTCAAACTTTGTTTCAAAACTTTGAACAACTTGTCTTAGGGGGATCATTTTTTGTGCATTGGGACTCCAAATTTGCACATTCTCTATATTTGTAATATCTGAACGTTCATTTTCATTAGCTCGTATAATAATTGGCAGTAGTAAATCATTTTCTCTATATACTCCGGTAGTTACTCCTTCAAATGATTCCTTAATGGCTTCTGCAACCATTCCTCTATTAATTCCATTTATATTTGCTTGTTCTTCAGCAAGAACAGCCTCTATGTAAAGCTGTTTGTTTCGCCAGTCAGTTCTGACTCCTTTGGTATTGCTTTCTTTAGAGAATACTTCAAGAACTTTATCAGATGTTTCTCTTAGAATATCCGTATCAGGTCCACTGATCCTTGCTTGGATTTTACCAGCTGTACCAGTCCCTAACTCAAAAGGTGAGGCATAAACAAGAGCATCAGGATACTTTTGTAAAAGCTCGACTTCAATTTTAGGTATTAGTGTTTTGATTACCGTGTAATCGTCTACATCTACTAAAAATTGCGCATAGCTGCTATTGGATTGCTGAGGCTGGTAGGTAAGTAGAAATCGCAATGCACCTTCACCAATGGTTGTAGTAACGTGCTCAACATTTGCTAGATTTCCTAAGTAATTTTCAACTGATTCAGCATGTTTCTGGGTTTCTTCTATGTGTGTTCCTTGTGGCAACCAGAAATCAACCATAAATTGTGCCCTAGTTGAGCTGGGGAAAAAGTTCTGCTGAACAAACGAGAACCCCCATAATGACAGAGCAAAAATGCCAATAATTGATGCTGAACTTAAGTATCTATGTCGGATACTAGATGCTAATAAGCCTCTGTATTTTGTATAAAATGTTCCTTGATATGGTGAGGTCTTATCAGTACTTTTAGGCGCTTTTAAGTACATTACACATAGAAGTGGGGTAATAGTTACTGCTGTTACCCAGCTCAATAACAGAGATACCATTACAACCTGGAATAATGAGCGACAATACTCACCAGTAGCATCATTTGAGGTGCCAATAGCTGCAAAAGCTAGGATTGCAATTAATGTCGCTCCTAGTAAAGGCCAAGCTGATTGATTTACAACTCTAGGTGCCGCACTTTCTGCACTTTCGCCTTTTTGCATTCTTATCAAAATGCCATCGACCACAACAATCGCATTATCAACTAACATACCCAGTGCAATAATTAATGCGCCAAGAGAAATGCGTTCTAATGCTACTCCCATGGGGGCAAGGAATATGAACGATCCTGCGATGGTTAAAATTAATACAAATCCTATAAGAAGGCCACTTCTCAAACCCATAAAGAAAAGTAAAACCACTATAACAATAATAACAGCTTCAGCTAAGCTTGATGTAAAACCGGAAATGGCCTCTTTAACACCTTCAGATTGTAATGAAACATAGCCAAACTCTATTCCTGCAGGTCGTTGGCTTTCTAATTCAGATAGTTTTGCTAAAACAGCTTCACCCATATCAACAGTATTTCCACCTGATACTGTTGATATTCCCAAGCCGATTCCGGCCTTACCATCAAAGTTAATTAACTGTGTACTTGGGGAAACATAGCCTCTGCTAACTTTAGCTATGTCGCTTAGGTAAAACTGTTTTGTATCGTGAGTAATAAGTAACTTTTCGAAATCGCTAACTTTTGTGAAACCACCTGTTGTGGAAACGGCGATGCTAGAACTTCCGACATGTGCTCTGCCAGCATCAACTACCACCCCCTTACCGTTCAATTGAGCGGCTACTATTTCTGGTGATATACCTAACTGAGCCATGCGAGAGCGATTAAACTCAATATAAATTGCTTCGCTCTTTTCGCCGAAAGTTGTTATTTTCCCTACGCCATTTACTAAAAGTAATTGTTGCTGCAGATCGTTTACGTATGTTTTTAATTCCTTAAAACTGTATCCATCGCCGCTAACTACCATAAAAATGCTATAGACATCACCATAATCATCGATCACTAAAGATGGACCAGCACCTGGTGGTAAATAGTATTTTACATCATCTATTTTTTGCCTTAGCTTATTCCATACTTGTGGCAAAGTTTCCTTATTATATTGTTCTTTTATTGTTACTGTAATAGTTGATAAGCCTCGTTCGGATTTTGATGTTACCTTATCTAGCTCACCCAATTGTTGAACAGTTTTTTCGAGCAACTCAGTTACTTCTTGCTCAACTTCTAATGCTGAAGCTCCATTGTAGGGAGTAATTATTAATGCATCTTTTATCGTGAATTCGGGATCTTCTAATCGGCTCATCCCATTAAAAATGTATAAGCCAGCAATAAGCATAACTACAGTCAAAACAAGCGTAACTATCCTATTATTGATAGCAACTGATGCAATACTCATAATTTAATCCTTCATTGGATAAACAGGATAGCCGTCATAAAGGCTATGAACACCGGATACAGCAATCACATCACCAACTTTTAAACCGGAAAGAACGTTGACAGTTTGCTCAGTGATATTTCCGATGGTTATACTTTTTTTGGTAACTTGTCCATTTATGGGGTCATATAGCCATACAAATGCCGAATTATCACTATTTCCCACAATTGCATCTAATGGGATTGAAAGAATGTTTGTTGACTCATTAGATGACAAATAAATAGCATGCCCTGTCATGCCTGAGCTGATAGGCGTTTTGTCTGGTACTGAAAAAGCTACTTTTACTTTATAAGTTCTGGTTGCGGCGTCTGCTTGGCCGGAGAATTCAGTTATTTTGCCCTCGAACCTTTTATCGGGAAATGCTGTTAGGGTAACAAATAACTGATTATCAAGCTTTATGTCAGCCGCGGAGTTGACTCTTTCTCCTTGCGCCCAATCCGATTCTGGAACGCTTACAACCATTTCATACGCAGATTCGCTATGCAACTGCATAATAGGTTGCTTAGCATGTACTGTTGCAAAGAGGTCTATTTCTCTTGTAACTACGCGTCCTGCAAATGGAGCTATTAGTTTGGTTTCTGTTAAAGCTTTATCTGCTTGATTAAAGGCAGCTTGTGCAACTTCAAGATTTCTTTTCGCTTGCTGGAATGCTTGAGGGGTAACAGCATCTGCTTTTAACGCCTTTTCATACCTTTGAAAATCAGACTTAGCAACAATTAAATCAGACTTTGCACTGTCAAGTTGTGCTTGATAATCACGATCATCAATTTCAGCTAATACTGTGTCTTGTTTGACAAAATCACCTTCTTTTACATGCAATTTAATTACTTTACCAGGTACTTCGAAAGCCAAAACGGCTTCTTTAACCGATGACACGCTACCTGGATATCGATACGTTGATGTACTAGGGGTCTGCTCCACTTGCAAGAGTTTAACAGGCCTTGAAACTGTCTCTTTGGTATCTATTTGGGATTGCTCACACCCAACTAGAAGTAAAACTGCTCCGAAAATGAGAAAAGTAACCTTATGATTTTTTTCAAAAATGCTCATTGAGTCCTCCGATTGAAGTGCAGAAGTAACGAAGCCTACCTGTCTAAACTTATAGGCATAGCTCGTCATTTGAGCAATTCTAATACAAAAAAACATTTAACAAAACACTTGTTATGAAAAATGTGAATATCTAAGAGGGAACCAATTTTTTATGCTTAAGATTTTCAGTGAAGATGAAGAATCTAGAAGAGATCATCTATCTGCCGCTTTTGAATGCACGAGGGATGTGCTCTGAGCATAAGTGTGTCAGAGTGGTGGTTAATTGAGTTGCTAGCCAGGCAGTAACGATTCAAGTGATAGTGACATAATAAGTCTTGCTATCAAGTAAGAAGTGCATAACTTTACTTATAATAATTCTGATTCTACAAGCTCAAAGTAGTTAAGTGACTAGTAATTCGAAGGTGCGTTATAACTATATCTTAACTATTTAAATTAATTTATACTTGTAAATAATGGAAGATATATAATTTTATACTCAATATATAACATAGGCAGATTTTAGCATTATTGCTTCAAGATAATGTTTAAAAATCTCGAATACAGCACTTTGATACAAAAAATGTGTATCATATAGTAGAATTTTTAATTATCAAAGTTCTATTTATTGATTAAGTTTGTAAACTGCCTTTATACATTACTATTTCATTGGGAGTTTGTATTTTAATTATTCTGCGTTAGATTCTTAATTAACTCTCTGACTATTTGTTTTTGTTCTGGCTCTAGCAAACTGTAATCATTTAAAATACTAGTATCTTTAATATAGTTCTCAAAGGCGCTGTCGTAGGTTATACTTAACTCTTTAATAATGACATTAAGTATTTGTATATCCAAATTTTCAACACTTCTATTTTCAATTTCCCAAAGTAATGCTTTACTTAAACCTATTTTTTCTGCAAGGTTATCCAATGATAATCCTTTGCTTAATCTAGCAATTCTCAATTTATTGCCGATGTCAACATTTGTATTGATTTTCATAATAGCTCAGAATTCAGATAATCACTGCTGCACTCTAATTGAGTGTGTAGATACAGGCATCTTCTCAAAAGTGGTACACGTGAATCTTGCTTAAGTAAACTGGAAGTAAAAATAGCTCCAAAAACGAGAAAAGTAACCTTATGAAATTTTCTAAAATGCTCATTGAGTCCCCCGATCAATGTATAGAAGTTGCGAAGTCTGCCTGTCGAAATCTTTAGACAGTGGTCGCCATTTGCACAATTCTAATACAAAAAATTTTTTTACAAAACACTTGTTATGTAATTTTTAAACTATAAGGCTGAATTTTACGGTTGTGCTTAAAGTTTTCAGTGAAGAAAAAGGAACTGGGTGTAGTGAATGAGTGAAACTGGTCATCAGTTTGTAGGCAATTTATGTGATTTGGAGTAGATGAGGTTATCCGAGATGTCAGAGTAACTAGAACTTCGTAGCACGCTTCTATCCCATTGTAAGTTTGCAAAGGTTTATATGGATATTCGTAGTAAAATTACACTTATCACTTGAGTTATTTTTGGATTTCTTATTTGTCAGACTATGGGTTTATTTTATGTCAATGTATGGGTATATGATTTAGCTAAGTCATTGTTCTTAGATACTCTGCTGTGTCATGGTTTGGTTTCAGCGACACAAAAATCGTCTCTGGCATCATCACCCGCCCATCAAGCCCGAATGAACCAGATTTTTTGACAGGGGCACTTGTTGAATGTGATCTCCAAATTCAGGACTTAGATGGCACACAAATAACTATAGTACCTGCGCCGCAAGGAGGATGGACTCATGACAGCCTTGAAGGGGTCCGCTTGGAAAACGGAAAATATCCTACGTTAAGGCCGTTTCTTAAGCAGACATGACAGGCAGCTCTGAGCGAAAAGCAGAGATTCAGCACCTCAACACAATCCGCATGCGAATGACCGCTTTTACCGCAAAACCGGACATGAAGCCCGGTTTATTTAAAACGAAATTATCGGTCTATAGGGCTAATTGTCCCTGATGAATGTTGACCGATGACATGTGTATATATTTGAGTTGTCTTCAAATCCGTATGCCCTAACAGCTCTTGAACTGTACGAATGTCTGTTCCCGCTTTTAAAAGCTGCGTTGCGAAAGAGTGCCTGAATGTGTGTGCGGTAACGTGTTTCTGAACACATGACCGTATAACAGCGCTCCTTAATTTCTTTGTTAGGGACGTCCAATGCAAGTGATGGCGGCAAACATATCCATCCACTGGATGCTTTGTTGATTATCGAGTGTGTTACTGAGACTTCTCAGTAACACCTGATGATAAGGAGGCTAAACCAAGATAAGACATTGATATTAATAATATTACCCCGTTTTGGGGTGGAGACATTACTGAGAAGTCTCAGTAATGTCGTAAATTAAATGTAAATTAAGTCCTTAACTAGCTTCTTAAGTTATTGATCTTCAGTAAACTCATAGGTATAAATTTGTTTTGCCTTTCGGATGTTACTGAGAGGTCTACATAATAACTGTTATGGCTATTGAGGAAGTTTTGTGTCGTTAGTAGATTTTTTGAGAGAGCTAGATGAAGAGGTTCAAGCTGTAAACTCATCTGATCCCGAATTCAACTCCGAAGTGCGACACTCGACAATTAAGCAGCTAACTGGTGAAACACCACCGCAGGCTGCTTAAACTTCAAACACTTTTTGGGTCGATAGTTAATTCTATTCTGAGCAAATTCGATTAATTCATTACTCACTAGCCTCAAATCAACCCCTTTTTTGACGTACTGCCGCAGTAATCCATTGGCGTTTTCATTCGCACCACGTTCACAAGAACGATAAGGGTGCGCAAAATACACCTGCGCGCCAAATCGCTCTCGGCTATCAACAATGGCTGGTCTGTCGTCAATGGATACGGCGTTTTTTATGGTAGGAGCTTGCTCTACTTTACCGCGTCGATAACGCTTATGTCCTTGACGTAAATGACGATAAAGTTTACCGCCACGGCGTTTATCGCGAGCAATATAGCGATAAATCCACTCATGACTGACAGGCTCCTTCACCAAACGCAACACTTGCGAGATTTGCTCAGGGCTCCAATCCAATTGCAGCAAAAGGACGATGCTCTCTATTCGCTGTGAGGGTATCGCATATTTACTCGACTGACGCCTCATTGTGACAGCCTGCTTGTGTGCAATATCAGGCTGATAGCGTGATTGCCCTTGGCATCGTTTAACTTCCCTATAGACACTAGAGCGATGACAATCAATGCATTTAGCTATGTGTGCTATCGAAAAGCCCTGTTCTAACAGCACGGAAATCTGGTATCGTCTTGCTTCGGTCAACTGTTGATAATTCATGGTGATACTCTTTTACTTTGGCGAGATAAAGCGTACCACTTTTCAGCAGTTGGCTTCTTCTACACCTCGATTAGAGTGTCGCAGTTATTATCTGAATTCTGGTCTAGCTAAGATTTATTCCAGTTTCGTAAGAACAATGCTTGCATGTGCTCGTTATTACGGAGGTCACGTTAGGAATATTATTGGCGACAGGGTAATGGTTGTATTTGATAAGCAAGACTGCTTTACAAAAGCTGTAGATACAGCAATTCTGATGAATAGCGTTTGTAAGCACATTCTGAATAATAGAATTAAATCATTTGAGTTTAGTGCTGGAATAGGCATTGATTACGGCAAGATGCTCATAACTAAGTCTGGTGCCATTAGGCAAGGTGACGAAAAGGAGTTTTACCGCAGCCTAGTATGGCTTGGAAAACCAGCCAATACAGCGTCACGACTTACAGAACTCGCAAATAAAACTGAAAACTATTCAATTCCTGCAATTCATCAAGGTAATTATTATCCAAATTTAAAGGACTGGCATTGGCAATCTAAGCCCTATGAACAGTTTATTGATGACCTTGAAGAAACAAGTTCAAGAATGCTAAGGCATAAAAATGAATATTTTTATACCTTCTTTAAAACCACTATCTCGTATAGTGAATCTTATAGTCCAATATTAATGACTAAAGCTGTTTATGATGGTTATAAGTCAGCTAATCCAAATGCGGATTCCATAAAGAATGGGTGGTTCTCAAAGAAATCCATTAACGTAAGGGATTATAGTGGTGATATTTACGGTGGTGATGTGATTAAAACTGCGGTGGAATATATTTAGCTATGAACAAAGAAAGAATAGGCGTGCTTGAAAGTACATTAAAACAAACGGTTGATTGGCTAAAGTTCGCAGAAGCCAAAAATGGAGCTTTAGTCGCCGTTGGGTGTGCGGTAGTGTTCATAATTCTGTGTCATTTCAGTAAAATATTCAAAAACAGGAATGACACATGACCCAACCTTTTAACTTCGAACAAGCCCTTAAAGATCTGCAATCAGGTAAAAGCCTCACAGGTAAAGACAGCATTCTTGGCCCACTGATCAAGCAACTCACTGAAGCGGCTCTCCAGGCTGAGCTTGAGCAGCATTTAGCACATGATCCTCAGCCTAATCGTAAAAATGGCAAAACCCCTAAGACCATTAAGCATCCGTCCGGTAACTTTGAGTTAGACGCTCCTAGAGACCGCAATGGCACCTTTGAGCCTCAGTTGATTAAGAAAAATCAAACTACACTAACCGATGAAATCGAACGTAAAGTGTTATCGATGTTCAGTATAGGTATGAGCTATCGCGATATTAATCAACATGTTGAAGATATGTATGGGCTCAATGTGTCTAACGCAACAGTCAGTGCTATCACTGACAAACTCATCCCCGAACTTAAAGCGTGGCAACAGCGCCCATTAGATAGCCATTATCCTATCGTTTGGCTTGATGCGATACATTATAAAGTCAAAGAGGATGGGCGTTACGTCAGTAAAGCCGTTTACACATTGTTAGCGCTTAATATGAAAGGAAAAAAGGAAATTTTAGGGCTTCACTTATCCGAAAATGAAGGCGCTAATTACTGGCTATCCGTACTGACCGATCTTCATAATCGTGGTGTAAAAGATATTCTTATCGCCTGTGTTGACGGCTTGACCGGTTTCCCAGAGGCCATAGCCAGTATCTTCCCTCATACGGAAACACAGCTATGCGTTATCCACCAGATCCGCAACTCAATGAAGTATGTCGCCTCAAAAAATCAGAAAGCGTTTATGGCTGATTTAAAGCCTGTGTATCGAGCCGTGAGTAAAGAAGCCGCAGAGATGGCATTGGACGAACTGGAGGCCAAATGGGGTGATGCTTATCCGTTGGTAATCAACTCTTGGCGTCGCAAATGGCATAATTTGTCCCATTATTTTAAGTACCCAGAACATATCAGGAAAGTGATTTACACGACCAATGCGGTTGAGGCTGTGCATCGCCAATTTAGAAAGCTCACCAAAACCAAAGGTGCATTTCCTAATGAAAATAGCTTGTTGAAGCTACTTTACGCAGGCATATTAAACGCCTCAGATAAATGGACCATGCCAATCCACAATTGGAGCCTTTGTTTATCACAGTTAGCGATTTATTTTGAAGGACGTTTAGATAGCGTGCTAGAAATTTAAAAATTAGCCTGACACAGAATTTTGAACGCCCTCGGGTGTGCAGCAATTTTTGGAGTGCTTAGGCTTTATCCATCCTTCTCAATAGAAAGTGTCTTAGCTACATTGTATTTAGCGTCATTCACCATATTTGTTGCTGCTGCGATAGTTATATCACTTACTTCTTTTATACCAAGGGTAGTCCCACCTTTTTGGATAAAAATGCCAAATAAAGAAGAAGGAGATAACCCCCTGTTTTTTGGCCATGCTTGCAAGTACAGCAAAAGAACATACCTTGAGTTATTTAATCGATATAGTGAGCTGGACTCGCATAAAGAATGCAAATTAGAATTGGCTTTTTGTGATCAAATTGTAAATAACTCTAAGATATCGTTTATTAAGTACCGGGTGTTTAGTGCTGCTGTATTTTTGTTCTTAGCAGGCGTGCTGACCCCTCTAGGAGCGCTTGTTTTGTATTGGGTGCGAGAATGAGCCATAACAAAGCGCTGCTACGGAAAATTTACTCGCGGGCGCTCCTAAATTTCCGCAAAGCGCAGCGTTAGATGTAATTAACCGGAAAGTTGCGCACGAATAATTTTTTTCTTCAAGACTGCAATTTTAAGAGAAAAAGACATATACTCCCTTCGAATCATATTGGAGGCGGATCATGAAAAGCTGGTTATTTCTTACTATTTCGATTCTTGGAGAGGTAGTTGCAACATCTGCATTAAAGTCCAGTGAAGGTTTTACGAAGCTCGTACCATCTTTCATCGTAATTGTTGGCTATGGAATTGCATTTTATTTCCTTTCATTGGTCTTGAAGTCTATTCCTGTAGGGGTGGCCTATGCAGTTTGGTCTGGCCTTGGCGTAGTATTAGTCACTGCTGTTGCATGGGGGCTTTACGGGCAAAAGATTGATGCATGGGGTTTCGTGGGTATTAGTTTAATAGTTTGCGGTGTATTGGTTTTAAATTTGCTTTCTAAGGCAAGCGTTCATTAAGTGGCACTGGCATCTAACAATCGGCAGCAGGCGGACAGCCTACACTACGCGGTTTTGTGTTACTCGCTGCGCTCAAACATTAACACAAAACCGCTCCGTTACGGCTGCCGCTGTGCCGGGCGTTCTGCTAACACCTAAAAGCGGACTTTACAGCCTTAAAGTTGGAATGTCTGCAATTGGCACTGAGCAGACTGTCAACGCTGGAATCTTGGGTCTGGGATTATTGCTTACCTGCCTTTACCCGAAGAATTGTTTGCCGGGTGGTATTAAACTCCCGGGCAATGGCGCTGATACTGACCCCGGTGTTAATGCGTTCAATCACAGAAAGTTGCTGTTCTTCATTCAGTGTGGAAGGACGGCCAAACCGCTTTCCTGCCGCTTTTGCCCTCGCAATACCTGAATGTGTGCGCTCAAGCAACAGATCCCGCTCAAATTCCGCCACCGCTGAAATAACCTGCATAGTCATTCTCCCGGCAGCACTTGTCAGATCAACACCTCCGAGCGCAAGGCAGTGAACTCGAATATCTGACGCAGCCAGTTGCTCAACTGTTTTTCTTATATCCATGGCATTACGCCCAAGACGGTCCAGCTTGGTGACAATCAGCACGTCGCCATTTTCCATGCGATCAAGCAGTCGGGTGAAGCCTGGTCGTTCACCGGCGGCAACCGAACCGCTGATATGTTCTTCAATCAGTCGCTGGGGCCGGACGGTAAAACCGGCAGCCTCGATTTCTCTGCTCTGATTTTCGGTGGTCTGATCCAGGGTAGAGACCCGGCAGTAAGCAAAAACACGTGACATAGTGATATTTTATGTACGAAATGGATGTACGAATCATAACGCATGTACGAAATGAATTTCACTTACTTTCGGACAGATTTGCAGAGTAGTGTACGAAACCGACCGGTTTCGGTCAGGGCAAGAAATAACGTAAATAAACTATATGCAGAGGAAGCATTTATGCCACGGAGACAAATACTCAGTAGTGAAGAAAAAGAACGCTTGTTGGTTGTGCCGGAAGATGACGTTCTTCTGACGCGCATGTGCTTTTTGAACGAACATGACCTCGCGCTTATTAATAAACATCGCAGACCAGCTAACCGCCTGGGCTTTGCTGTTTTACTTTGCTATTTGCGAGGGCCAGGATTTCCACCCGACAATAATGAGTCCCCTCACTACGGGGTTGTTTCCCGGCTTGCGGCTCATTTGAAACTTCAGCCTGATCTGTGGGCAGAGTATGCATCAAGAGAGGTCACCCGCTGGGAACATCTGGCTGAACTCTACCGCTACCTTGAATTATCCCCCTTCAGCCGGGCGCTGCAAAAAAACTGTATTCGCCACCTTTATCCCCACGCCATGCGGACAGACAGAGGTTTTTTACTTGCGGAAGAAATGCTCTCCTGGCTCCACAGTAATAAGATTATTTTCCCCTCTGTTGAGGTGATCGAACGAACCCTTGCTGAAGCAACAACGCTTGCTGACAGAGCGGTTTTTTCTGCGCTGACCGAGCAGCTTGAACCGGGGCAAAAAGCGGCACTGGACCGCCTGCTGGTATCTGAGGGTGAACAACCTTCACGGCTGGCCTGGTTGCTTCAGCCTCCGGGAAAAATAAACGGCAAAAATGTCCTGCAACATATCGACAGGTTAAATGCGATAGAGTCGCTGGCACTGCCTGACGGTATTGCGCTTTCCGTGCATCAGAACCGGCTCCTGAAACTCGCACGCGAAGGCAGGAAAATGAGTAGCCGGGACCTGGCAAAATTCACGGATGTTCGCCGTTATGCCTCGCTGGTTTGTATCATATCGGAAGCCAGAGCCACCCTGACTGATGAAGTTATTGATCTGCACGAGCGTATTCTGGGCAGTCTGTTCAGCAGGGCAAAACGCACTCAGGCCGAGCGGCTCCAGCAAACGGGAAAGCTGATTCAGAGTAAACTGAAGCAATACGTTACCGTCGGGCAGGCCTTACTTAACGCCAGAGAGTCTGGGGAAGATCCCTGGGCCGCAATAGAAGACGTGCTTCCCTGGCAGGAATTCATCAACAGCGTGGAAGAGACGCGGTTCCTGTCACGTAAGGACAACTTCGATCCGTTGCATCTGATCACAGAAAAATACAGTACGCTGCGTAAATACGCGCCCCGGATGCTGTCAGCGTTGCAGTTCAGGGCTGCTCCCGCTGCAATGCAGCTCGGTGACGCGCTGGATACCGTCAAAGAGATGTATCGAAAGCAACTCCGAAAAGTACCACCTTCCGCACCAATCGGTTTCATCCCGGAAAGCTGGAGAAAAGTTGTGATTACCCCCACCGGCATTGACCGAAAATATTACGAATTTTGCGTGCTGAATGAGCTGAAGGGAGCATTACGTTCTGGCGATATCTGGGTAAAGGGATCACGCCGTTACAGGAATTTCGATGATTATCTGATCCCGTCCGGCGATTTTGAAAAATCACTCAAGGATAACCAGTTACCCCTTGCTGTTCCGGGCGATTGCCATGAATACATTGAGAGCCGTTTGACGCTTCTGGCATCGCGCCTGGAGGAAGTTAATGCAATGGCGCTGGCCGGTGATTTACCCGATGTTGATATATCGGATAAAGGCGTGAAAATTACCCCGCTGGATAATAGTGTTCCTTCAACAGCATCCCCTTTTGGCGATCTGGTTTACGGCATGCTACCTCATCCTAAAATTACTGAAATGCTGGATGAAGTGGACGGCTGGACTGGTTTTACCCGCCATTTCACCCATCTCAAGAACAATCACATCAGACCTAAAGACAGAAAGTTGTTACTGACCACCATTCTTGCCGATGGGATCAACCTTGGGCTGACAAAAATGGCCGAATCCTGTCCGGGAACGACAAAATCGTCACTCGAGGGCATTCAGGCCTGGTACATCAGGGATGAAACCTATTCAGCCGCGCTGGCCGAGTTGGTTAATGCGCAGAAAAAGCGGCCTCTGGCAGCATTCTGGGGCGATGGAACAACGTCATCGTCTGACGGACAGAACTTTCGGGTGGGGAGTCACGGGCGTTATGCGGGTCAGGTCAATCTGAAATACGGTCAGGAGCCAGGCGTGCAAATTTATACACATATTTCGGACCAGTACAGCCCGTTTTACACCAAAGTCATCAGCCGTGTTCGGGATTCAACACACGTACTTGATGGTCTGCTGTATCACGAAACCGATCTGGAAATTACAGAGCATTATACTGACACCGCAGGTTTCACTGAGCATGTTTTCGCGCTAATGCATCTGCTCGGATTCGCTTTTGCGCCAAGGATCCGGGATCTTCATGACAAGCGGCTGTTTATTCATGGGAAAGCTGAGTTGTATCCGGGGCTTCAGTCAATCATCTCCTCAACCAGCCTGAATCTGAAGGAAATTGAAACCCACTGGCATGAGGTACTGCGTCTGGCAAGTTCTATAAAGCAGGGAACGGTAACAGCATCACTGATGATGAAAAAGCTGGCCAGCTATCCTAAACAGAATGGTCTGGCAAAGGCTCTGAGGGAGGTTGGCCGCATAGAAAGGTCATTGTTTATGTTGGACTGGTTCCGGGATCCTTCGCTGCGTCGACGAGTACAGGCTGGGTTGAATAAAGGTGAGGCCCGTAATGCCCTTGCGCGAGCAGTCTTTATGCACCGGCTGGGGGAAATCAGAGATCGGGGACTGGAAAACCAGAGTTACCGGGCAAGTGGGTTGACATTGCTGACTGCGGCGATCTCGCTGTGGAATACGGTCTATATAGAAAGAGCGGTAGATTCATTGAGACGGAAAGGGATCGCGATTAATGAGCAACTGATTACCCATCTGTCACCGCTGGGATGGGAACATATCAACCTGAGCGGGGATTACGTCTGGAGAACAAACCTCAAACTGGGACAGGGTAAATACCGCGCATTACGCTCAGTGAATAGTAGTCTGTACAAAAAACAGGCTTAGCGTAGGATATTTTCCGTTTTCCAAGCGGACCCCTTGAAGCGCTGGACTGTGATGCATTGGCAGGTGGTCAAGCATGGAATGCGTATCTACTTTACGGTGTATTACCTCAATGGGTAGGCAGCTCAGAAATCTAACTAAACTTGTTTGATTTAGTTAGTGTGTGTCTTTATACTAAAAACATAATTATTAGTGTAGAGACGCCATACTAAAATGAATGACACTACCTCCCCACTCAAATCTGACTCATTAGGCCCAGCTTGGACGTATCACGCCCTCCCCTCTGACGTCAGTTCGCGACCCAAGGGACGCACATTAAGACTGTTAGCGGCAAGTGAAGCTGCAAGCCCACAAGTACGTGATTTACTCTCGCGCATGATCGGTAACACTTACAACCAGATAGAGAAAACCGAGTGGTTTACTTCGCAGTTCTTAAATGGCACTCCGACCCTCACTGTGACATTCCGTCAGTTAATGCGAGAAACCGAACCCACCAAATCCAAGCCGTTACCACAGGAAACCGCGCTGCATTCATTGAATGTCTGTCTTAATTCCATTTTCTCGGATTCAGGTTGGAAGCTGGTACGTCGGCGCATCTCTCAAATCGAGCGGCTTCAAAAAACGACTCGACCTGTGATCAGCAAGACCCAATACGACAAGCTAGTTCTTTTCAAGGATACGATTGGCGCCAAATCCGTGGATGCTGCGATTGATGAATTACTGAGTTTTTACAAGGACGAACACCCCGCTTTTTCAGCAGACAGGGAGGCATTAGGTGAGCTTGTTAACCACGAATAATCACAGCGTTGCACTGTCCTACGGCGAACCTCCGTCAACGCTTAACGATTCGTTAAAAGACAGCTATCAGCGCTCTACTGACGAGCTACAGGCGCTATTGTCAAAGCCTCTGGCTCACTTAACCGATGCAGACAAGCTCCGCATTCGGGAGATTACTCAGGCAAAACTCAAGCACTTTCTTGAGAATGGCCACCGTACCCGCAGGGCTAATACATGGCGAGCACTAATGAGCCGGTGGGCTAAGTTTGAAAGTTGGTGTCTTACAAATAACCTTACCCCGTTGCCTGCGAGCCCCGAGGTAGTGGCCACATTTATTGAGTACCACCAGGCGTCGTCATACACTACCTTATCTCAATATGCTTGGGCGATTAACAGTTTCCATGTGGAGTGTGGTTTGCTGTCCCCTGTGAGCAGTAAGACCGTGCAAGACAAGCAGAATGAAATCAGAATAGTAAAGCTCGAGTCAGGCGGCTTAGCGCAAGAGCAGGCAACGCCTTTTAGACTTCATCACCTGCAGATGCTCATAGAATCGTATGGCGAAAGTGAGAGGTTATTAGACAAGCGCAATTTGGCGTTGCTGAACATCGCCTATGAATCGTTGCTTCGTGAATCCGAGCTGCTTCGGATCAAAGTGGGCCATCTCAAGTCCACCTTTGAAGGCGATTATGTGTTGTCAGTGCCTTACACCAAAACCAATGACTCGGGTGAAGAAGAGGTTGTGAACATTACGCCGCTAGGCTTCAAATTGATTCAGCGGTACATCCAAGGTGCTGGGCTGACTAAGGAAGACTACTTGTTTCAGCCGATTGGCCGGAGCAATAAAGTCTCGGTTCAAGCCAAGCCGATGAACACCCGTACAGTGGACCGAGTATTTCTGTGGGCATTCGAGAGCTTAGCAATCGACCTTCATTCTGCTTGGTCTGGGCATAGTGCCAGGATTGGCGCCGCACAGGACTTACTTGCCGCAGGCTATTCGATAGCCCAAATCCAAGAGAACGGCCGTTGGAAAAGCCCAATGATGGTATTGCGGTACGGCAAAGACATTAAGGCAAAGGAAAGTGCGATGGCCAAGATGTTGGCAGAAAGACGGTAGTCTGATTCTACCTGCATTTCTATATGAACCTGACAATTATTGACTTAATATCAGTAAGTTAAACAATTTAAAACAGGGAAGTGAACTGTGAAGAAAGCGATTATTATCTCACTACTTGCATTGAGCCCAACTTTAAACGCTAAAGAAATTCATCAAAGTAGTTATGGGGAAAGTTGGCCGTTTACTGTCGAAAGCGGAGAACTTGGCTGCTACGAACAGGCCGTGTTTTTTATCGCAAATGATAAAGAATATGCGGTAAACGTTGTTGCCCAAAGCAAGGGTTATGATGCTATTGAGCCAATTTGGAAAGAGGATAGTTCTTTATTGGAATACCAAAAGGCAATAGCTAAAAAGGAAAATAAAACTCTTCGACAAGTTCAGGATGAAATGGGTGTATCCCGCGTTAATATCGGACCGATCCTTCAAGAAGGCTTAAAACTTTGTAAGTAGCTTACCTTATGAATCTAATCCCCTTCGGCCTTCGTAATGATGGCGTGTATATAGATGCAGATGACGCAACGCGGGGTAAGTCCTGTGATTGTACTTGCCCATCATGCGGTATTGCCTTAATCGCACGGCAGGGTGACGTTAATGCGTCCCACTTTGCCCATGACTCCAAAGGTGCGAGTAAGGAAGAGATAGAGGCCTGCAAATACTCGTTTTATGTCTCAGTACGCTACATGCTGAAGCAGCTGCTACAGGGGACAGGCTTGTTAATGTTGCCACCTCTCGAGATTGACCATCACGGCCAAAAGCACGTCATTACCAAAAGTTTTCTAATCACGGTGGAACCCAAGAACATAACGCTTGATATTTATGAGCAGGATATTATGTTTGACTTAATCTTTACAGTCTCAGGTCGCAAGCTATGCCTATACATTAGCCATCCTGGTCGCCCTGCGCCGATATATAACAACCTCTCAAGAGATCAGCACACGGCGGTACTAGGACTTGATTTGATTCCTTTCTCAAAGATATTTAATGAGTTTTACAAACTAAAATCAGCTCAAACACTACTGCGCGAATGGCTTGAAACGTCCATTAAGGGCAAGCCTTGGATTTACAATCCAAGGCGCAATGCGTGGTTTGAGCATCAACAGACTAAAGCTCCAGCTGTTCAGGAACAGCAACAAGTTCTGGAACAAACCAAGACTACCCGTGATCGGATTAAAGAGCAGATTGCCAAAATGGACAGGTTGAACGTAGTCGCTATATATCGCTGCGTTTTTTGTCAGTTGGACTTTGAAGGCAGTGCGTTACTCAACTACTGCCCTAAGTGTAATGACCATCTAAGTGTGAAAAGAAAATCGGAGATTGCGGCTCAAGCTCCACATCCACCTAAAGGCAAGTATCGGTATCGATGACTCTATGATTTATTCAAGTAACGTCAACTTATAGTCAAGCGGTGTAAACCAATGCCTACGGCCCGTGTCTAAATTGCGAACAAAATACCAATCTTCCGACTTTAGGTGTGCTGGTAGGGACTCAATCGTGGAGATTTCACCGTCATCCACCAGCACTTTCTCTGGCTTTGGAAGTACCTCTAATTGGAGCCGTTTCTCGGGAAATTCCACTAAACTGCCATCAACGTCATCGAAGGATGTAGCTGGAGACACCGCTATATATTTTTGGCCGATTTGCATGTTGCTGCCTCATTTTATTTAAGTGTGTAATGCTGGACTTTGACATTCGGGATCACGATTGAATGGTTGAATGTCTCGGGGTTGAAATGGCGGAGGAAGTAATTGATAGTGACTCGGTGTTTACCACCAACCAAGTAATACTTACCTTCCAGCTTTGCGAGTGTAACGCCTACTTTGGGCCAAAATTGGTCTGTAAAAAAATTTGGGCTATCTTCTAAAATCCCCAAATAATGCCCCATAGAAGTATGGTGGCCATTTAACAGGTTTCCCCAGGAAACCGAAGGAATCATCCCTTGTTCGTGTCCAACAATAAGGTCGTATGGCACCGTTTCATAGGTAATGTGGCCCTTATCGATAACCCAGCCTCTTGCCAATGCTAATTCAGTTAGGTTTACTAAAACCGCATCGCTGAGAGGGGCGGGTTGAAGAGCATTAAGCTCTCTGAGATTTATCTTCAATTTTCATTTCCTTGCAGGTATTGCCAGCGATTAAAGTGGTTCAGGAAGGAAAGCACCAATGCTTCCGCGGCTTTTACGTCTGTAAATACCTGACATTTCTATAGGTTTTCCATATTCTACGGGTGTTTGGTTCATCATAAGGCTTAACATCCCAGTATTTCGGAGTCTCAACGTTGAGCTCTGCGGGTATGAGTCAGCCAATTTTATTCGCGATAATCATTGGCTTAGTCCATGCAATTTTTTGGTCAGCATCAACTGTAGAATTTCCAAGTCATTCAGCGCATCAACAACATCACGCTTCGACAGGTTCCCCCACTGTTCCCTAACCCATTTCGACGTAGAGGGGTCGTTCAGGACTCGTTGATTAAACAGCTCGCTCGCGTTAAGGGCTCTGTTTGGCAGGATAAAAGGATTCATAGAGTTACGTCCAATGCAGTACACGGATGGACAATATCACTCGCTATATTAATTGTGAATGTCTTCCGGCATTGCTTTGTTGAGGATATACAAGAAAATCGCAGCCGAAGTGCAGGTGATAACTACGGTTCCAATGCCATAAATAAATAACGAAATTAACGTGCTACCAAGAAACACGTTCTGAATAACCATCGCCGGAAATGTATTGGTATTATCCATTTTAGTAGTGACCAGTAATGTGGCCAGCGCCAGAAATGCAGGGGTGTTAAACTCAACAAGCCCTGTATCACTTAGCCTATACAACCCAGCCGCCATCAAAGCGATAGCGGCACCAGACCGAAGTAGAGGTATTGCGTGATTATGTCGATAAGGGAATATCATCCACAACGCCCAAAAGAAGCCTAAGCCGGATAAGTTGCGTACAACATCATGTAAGGTGAGAGAGGGTAATTGAATCATACCGAGAGTTCCTTTCAGCTATTTGAGCACTATTGAGCATCCAACCAATGAGCGCTATCGATGATAAATAAGTTGGCAGTGTTGTTTGTTAACACCATACATTCAATCAATTGATAATCTGAGTTAAACACCTTCTTAAGTGCAATTAAATTGTCCTCTGAAGTGTAGCGATAGTTAATTATCATCGGAGCAATTTGTTGGCCGTCTTCATTAAAGCAATTTTCAATCTCTAAGCGATTAAAGCGGATCTCACAGACATTGTGGTCCACTGTTACTGGTTGCTCGCTGGTTCGGAATTGAATCGGCGTTTCGATAACCTCAATCGTAGTAACTAACCATTCAGCCAACGCCATCATCCTATCGTATTTCACGCTGGAGCTATTGATTACTGATAGCATTTGATTGATGCAGGCCTCCATATCCTGCCCTTTGCGACCAAGCTGGATAACACGCTTAATATGACTCTTGATTTCACGGTATGACTTGTCATCCACAAAAGGCTTTAACCTTTTTATCAGGATCTCATTGCGGCGTTGCATTGGCACAAATCGGTCTGACTCAGCACAAGTCATATACAAGTGCATCTGCGATGTGTGAAAGACGGATTTAAGCTGCTCTTCGTAACTGTTCATTCATAAGCCTTCAAATTACATTGCTTTACGCACTGTATTACGTCATGGGAATTACGCAAAAATTGACCTAATTACTCTCCGTTTGCGGTCTTTAATTCCTTGCTTCATAGCTGGAGCCATTAAAGGAGCCCAGTGGCGTAGCTGCTTGCTTATCGGCACGAGTACCGCGCTTAACTGAAGCGTCAAACGTAGTGAGTGGCTTGATCTCTAACGGCTCACTTTGCAATACAATAAGCGGCATCGTAGCGGTAACCGTTTTCACCTTCCCGTTAATCATGAGATTGGCCACGGGCTGCGGCTGAATATCCCGACGCGCCCGAATCATCGCTTCGGGGGTGTTCAAGATGTTCTGCTTTAACAGCAATAGCTGACTTGGGCATTCATCGCCAAGGCGCTTAATATCCGCGTTCAGTTGCTGTAGCAATTTGTCTTTATCGACCTTCGACACCACATCCTTGCATAACCAGCTGAGCCGCGCCGAGGTCATGGGTTCGTCAAAGCATCGGATTTGGCGATAGAGATGTAACGCCATGACACCAGGGCAAACCTCTCGTAGTTTCTCAAATCTGTCTGCACGGGCGCTGTACTTGGTGGTGATTTCCTTCTCGATGGCCGCTTTAGCCAAGTTAATCCGGGCAATGACATCCATAACTTTGTGAGTGACTAACGGCGATGTGGAGTACCAAAGCACCCCAGGCGTTCTACGAGCTGAGCGCTGCGAGTAATCAGGATGAATGTGTAAATCACCGTAAGCGAGTTTGGCTTTCGTTACTGCTGCAAGACCCAGTGTTTCGCGTACCGAAATCACCGTCACCGGCTCGCGCACTTTCTCAGCCGATTTTATGACGGGCGGTACAGGTGTCACGCTGGCACGGATAGGGGTATTCGAATCAAGCAGGTGATTGAGCTCCCGCAATGAGGATTGGATCACTTCATAGCTATCCGATATGATACACAAAGCTATCACCTTAAAGTATTTTTGTTGTTGTCTTACTGTAACCTTATTTAGACCATCATGCAATGATGTGGGCTAACAAAGATAGGTGTACACCCCTACCTCTTGAGTATCTGGATAGATAATTAATAGTGCTCAATAAAGTGGCGATGGCCATATTTGAGAAAGTGGAAGAGAAATTTAGATAATCTTAGTGACGACAAGATTATGGCAGATTTTGCAAATAATCGACTTTAGCCATTGAATTGAGATTAGAATACCCTAGCCGCCCTGATGACCTGATGACCTGACCGGTTGATATAACTTACGTTCTTCCCCATACTTATTTGAGCTACATTTATTCGACATTTAACAGGGTCAATTAAGTATGACTTCCAATGCCTTTTTAACACTCGGAAAAGCCACAGACGGAGAGTTAATCGCTATCGATGTGGTAAATAGTGGTAAAACCGACCTCTCCTGCCCCTTTTGTGCCGTGCCGTTGATCGCCGCAAAGGGGCTAGTCAATATTCATCACTTTCGACATGACGGCGAAACCTGCCATGAGTCACTGCAACAGCTGCCACAAATACCAGGCTGGGATCACTTTCACCTTTGCGCGCCTGATTTCCTTGTTAATGTCTTACAGAATTACGCCGAAGCCCATCCTGGGGAAGTATTTTGGTATGAACCTAAGCATGTTCGTGATCTGTTAAAGCACAATCTTATTGAGACCGACAGTTACACGGGTAAATATCGACTGACCGATGCCGCGTTAATCATCACCGGCCAACTATCGCTGAGTAAATTCAGCAACTGGTTTCGCCGCCAACTCACAGCCCGGATACATAGAAAATCGCAGTTAGTGGCTAACAACGAACTACATCGAGCACACTTTGAGATTGAGGCTTGGCGCCAACAGCAGCTGATGATGGCTACCACCTATTTATTTGAGTTAACCCTAGACAGTGGTGAAGTCATTTATAAGGTGGGCCGGACACGTCGTGAAGTGAACGTAAGGTTAGCTGAAGTCATGTCAGAGATGAAAGCCCACTTTAACCAGGACATCTCCACCAAAGTATTGCGGTTAATCCCTTACGGCGGTTATCTGGAGCAGTATGTATTGTATCGATACCGGCTATCAAAGAGAGAGATAGGAAAACATCAAGAATATCTGAGCCTCGATGCGTCAGCATTGAAGCAGCTTAAGGCCGCATTCACACGCGTAGCCAATGACTTAGCCCCCTTCGATAAGGACGAGCGCTTTATTGCCACAGGGCGTTGGCGTTACGAACCCAAGCGATTAGATGCTGTGCGTAAAGGGATTCGCCAGACGATTCAAAGCGGCAGCAGTTTTGGGCGCCCCAAGGGAACCATCAAAGTCGGTGGCGAGGAATGGCGCAAGCAGTATCAATATGTGATTGATCTGTTGGAGGCAGGCAATCTCACTCTAGAGAAAATCGCCAGATTAACACTCAATAGCACCTCGACGGTGAAGCGAGTTAAACAAGTTATATCCAAGGAAACGCCAGAATAAGCGCGTCAGAGTTTAACGGAATTATCAGGTGTACTCCGTGCTCTTGCTTATTCCTTCCCCCTAGTTTGCATGATGGTCTAAATTGAATTATTTTGGCATCGGTTATATTGGGAATTATCATTTGGTGTTAATGTCTTCCCCAGAATTACATTTGGAAATCTTTTGCTCGGGACTAAACAATGTTACGTGAGATGTTCAACTTCAATAGTGCTAGTGACACAGTGAAAACCTATGTATTGCGCTTACGCCGTGCCAAGCAAATGGAAACATTAGAACTGATGGTTGAGCGCCTTGAAGCCGATGCGAAAAACGCCGTTGAACGCGCCGACATCGCCACGGCTTACTGTATTCGAGAGTTGGAAATTGCTAATAGCGTTGGATAGCGTTAATGGTTGAAGGTTGGTTAGTTGTACTCAGCTTAGGGGTAACTCTGACACTGTTGTCACTGATGCGGGACAGGTTCTTTTCCTTACTTGGTCGAGGATGGCTATTTCGCGTCTATGCGAGGGTTCGCCGGGATTCTGGAAATTTCCGCCAAATCTAACTTAATTAATTGTTATTATTAAACATTGACTAACTTTACATTTTTGGCGCGTTGGGCAAATTTAGCCACCTTGCTGATTTATTCGTCAACTTTTTACTCTTTTCAATTTTTATCCTGATTCACAGCTATACAGTAGCTTTCGAATCATTTTTCTCTCATTTTTTCTTTATCTGTCGTATTTCGTCGCTGAGATCGACTTAAACTCAACAAAAACTCTTTATGATCACAGTTTCAACTTAGGGGGGAGGAACATGTCAAAATCTTTGGATATTACAATTTTGTTCTACGACGATGAATTTTCACTCGTCTTAAAATCTGAGTGCCTCTCGGGTTGTAAAATTTCTGATAGTGGCAGAGTAATCATTCCGGCAAATGCTAGGGAAGGTAAGCTCATCGTGGCTGTATTAGAAGGAAGCGTTCGTGTACTCAATGCTCTGGGCGACAGAGCGTTGCCGGCTCAACAAGTAGCATAAGTGAATCGAGATATGCTGCGTTCTTCATTGATATCCAGCGTTTTAAAGCAGTTTAAAACCTCTTATAGAATTAAACTGGTTCTAAAGCCTAAGAACCATATACCTAATAAGCACAAAAAAACATGCAAGCATGGTTATGAGGCGAATTGCCCGTTTTTAACTTCTGATTGCCTGTTCGATTTAGTGGCCGCGCAAGGTGTATCTCTTCATAAATCAGATCTAGAGTCAGTTCAAAGCCCCGTAGGAAACAACATGCCAATCGTATATTGCGTAGTTAATAGTGAAGATCAAAGTCTAATGGAAATCTTGGATATTGTCGAAAAGCTTGCGCGTGAATTGGCCTTTAATCTTGAAGTTGTGAATTTTTCGGAGGCGTTAATTCACCTTAATATTTGTGCCAATGATGTGCTTCATTATTATGAAATCTTATCATTTTATTTTGACAGGGCATTCAATCTGAATTTGTCTTCAGAATTGATTATTAGAATTAATGGTGCACATAAGTTCTTGAGTGATTTTTATTCTGCGAGCAGTAGAAACTTGCTCATTGATAATTGTGATGTTTGGTTGGATCAGCATCCTTAAAAATTGTGTAAGTACTTTTCAAAATGTTTATGGGACGTAGCAAACTATTTGAGGCTCTTATATTACGAATGCAATATCTTGTTCAGAAGTACCTTTAATATAATAAAAGCGGTTTCACTAATATCTTAACAATGTAGTATTCACAGCGTACTTCTTTCTTACTTGCTGTGATTCACTTTACGCCAATCAGCAGCACAACATGTTCACCCAATGCTTCAAATCCCTCCCTGACATCACCAAAATTTTCAGAACCTCTATTATGGTGGCACCATAAACAACCTTGCCCCCTCCCCCCCACTATCTACTCCTAACTTGACATAAGTGTAATTATCTCAAGTTAGGATTGATCTTTATCGCGATTAATATTATGGTGGAACCATAATATGCAGTTAGTGTTTTTTAGTGGCCTGTTTGTCGCAACTATTAAAAAATGATGTTTTATGGTGGAGCCATTTTACTGGAAGGAATTATGAGCGGAAAAAACTATGTTGCCCCGGAGTGGCGTTATAAGTATGGCGATAAACCCAAAGGAAAGCGAATGCGATTACTTTCTGTGGCAGAGGCCCAACTTGCCAATCATTTTCTTCGCCGGCATATTCGCCATACCATGAGCAACATCTCACCGACACGTTATCAGCCTAACTTTGTTCACTACCGTGACACAGCTGAAAAATTCTGGATGTCAGCTTCAAGATTACTGCGCGCCATCAAGCGAACGCCGATCCCTGGCATCGAGCATGAGAGTATGGATGAGCTGAACGAATTGTTGAACTCAATTTTTTCAGATGAGGGTTGGCGTTGGGTCCGGAAAGAAATTAGTCAGTTGAAAAAAAGAGAGAATAAAACTCGAATTGAATTGTCTTCAGAGCTCGTTGATAGGCTAAAAAGACTTATGGAAAGGGAGGATTTGCGCTCGATTGATGAAGCTATCTTTCACTTATTGTCGCTCGATGTAACCCTTCGGATGGAGGAACAATTGCTTGTGGAAGAATAACCCTCACCTTATCGACTTGTTAGCAAGGATAAGTTTTGATGAACGAAATTATGAAAGTTGAAAGTTTTTCTGTAACTTCGAGTTTGGGCGGTGAGATAAAGCCACATAAAGTCAAAGACTTATTACTCGATAGGCGTACCCTTCTTCAGAATGAATTACGTTCATTGTTGGAGTGTGACATTGAATTTGCTCAACCGCAGCGTATTTCTGAGCTAATTTCATTGTTGCTCAGTGACTTTGAATCTAATGGCCATAATTTACGTGCAAATAGCCTAAAGTCACTCTATCAGCATTGGGATGTTTTTCGACGGTGGTGCGGTGAACATAACATTGTTCACATCCCCTGTTCTGTTGACAATTTTGAGCGATTTATCACAGAGTTGGCGCCCACTGTTAAAAATAATACCTTGAAAGTTTATTCTTGGGCGGTGCAAACTTATCACTTAGCTGCTGGTTTACCTTCGCCTACTGAGCCATTAAAAATTAAGCATTTAATGGGAAAAATGGAAGAAATTAAGCTTCAAAATGGTGAGTTTATTAGTCAGGCCGCGGCTTTTAATTTGAAACATTTGGAAGTGCTTAAACAAGCTTTCTCAAAGAGCGAACGCTTAATTGAGAGGCGTGATCTCGCTTTGCTTATGACGGCTTATGAGTCTATGTTGCGTGAATCCGAGTTGGCCAGAGTTTCATTTGAGCATTTGAATGTGGCGTATGATGGCCGTGGCATTTTACTTGTTCCGATCACCAAGACCCGTCATTCCGGCGAACCCGATAAAGTGATTTTGAGCCATGAATGCATGGCAGCGATCAACGATTACGTGACCTTGGCCAAGCTAGAACGAAAGGGACTCATTTTTAAGCGAGTGCATAAATCAAATAAAATTGGCGAACAAATTAAGCCTTTGAGTGGCTATGCCATTGATAGCATTTTTTCCAATGCCTTTAAGTTTGTTAAAACCCATTCCCCTCACTTATTACGTAGCGAGCAAGCGTGGAGTGGTCACTCAGCGCGTGTCGGTGCGTGCCAAGATCTGTTAGCAGCTGGTTTTTCGCCTATGCAGGTTCAAGTATCAGGGCGTTGGAGTTCACTCGTCATGGTTTATCGGTATGGTAGAGATATATTGGCTGAAGATGGTGCGATGGCTAAGTTTAGACAAAAAAGTAACCCGTTGTAGAAAGGAACACAGAATTGACCGAATATTATCAGTCTCTTAAATGCGTTTGTGAAAATGCTTTAATCCACCTTTACCTTGATATTGCCTTAGTCGAAAGATATGTGCCAAAGGCCACCAGAACGAGCATATTGCGTAAATATCTCAAAGAAAGAGTGAAGTCACCCAATTTGAAATCTTGCAAAAAGGAGCTCAAAAAGCTCTCTCTGGTGCCTGATTCGGTTCATCTTGAGCATGAGATTTGTATGCTATTAGACAATCTTGAAGTCTATCGCGGTAAAGGCGAGGCCGAATCCTACTTATTTGACTTCCTTGGGGACTTGCATGTGTCCACTCAGTTAATGGTCCAATTGAGCACTCCATCAACGGTTGCTCATCCTGGGAATATTTATCTGTGTAACGATGAAATATTTAACAAGCTCGACAGTCATGGTAAGTATTTGGAACCGGTAACGCTTTTTGTCTATGTTCAAGTATCGAGTGAAATTGAACAGTTAATGGCGTGGATCGATTTGGATGGACGGTTCAATGCTCAGGTGTTGTCGCAGCATGAAAATCACGCGAAAATAGCAATAAACCCAAAATAATGGCGAAAAAAAACCAACTATAAAGCTGGTTTCTTTCCCGGAGGAACCCCTTCCCCCGTTGGAGGACACACCTTTGATAAATCAACTGTGTGAGGCTTTATGATACTTATTTTGGCAACAAATGGAAGTGTAATTCTTAGAAAAACAACATGGAAATTGTTCAAATTAGTTCAAAATCTATTGCTAGTAACCAGTAATTGAATTAGTAAAGGGTCAGTATGCGGTAGCTTGCATTGGAGGGGGGATTGCTCTCTCTTAATGGTTATACCTATCGGACGAACTACTGGCCATGGGCTCGGTTAGGTGCCTCTCTTTGATTCGAGCTACTTGTCTGTTATACAGAGGGAAATTTATTTTGCTGTCTCAAATCGACGCTGAAACGATGTCATTAGTTTTTGTTTATCAGTAAAATATTTGAAGTGCCAGGAAGGAATTAGAATAATGAACACAAACCCCATGAATGCCGCTATCAAGCTGGTATATTCAAATGATATCTATGATATCTATATTTCAACCAATTCAAACAATCAAGCACGGGCGAATCACACTAAACAAGCTTTTATCTACTTTAAAGGTGAGTTTTATCACATGCGCCCAAATGCAGGAGTAGAGCCATGTTCTCGAACTCAGACAGAATTTTTACTATCCATCATGACTCGATTTGGCTCATTTTAATATTTTTCCATTAGTGCCTAACCAATCTTTGGCTTACATGGTTTGTTAACCTCATAGCGGATTAAGAAGCCTAAACCCACAGCAAAGCTGTGGGAGAGGAATAAGTCTCATACTAAACAGCCAAGTAACCCTGATCGTACCGTTCTAAATGATACTCACCCAGAAATAAAGATTCATACTAATTCCTACTACAAAATCTGAGTCACGCTACAACTGAGTAATAAAGTATCATACAGGTTGTCTTGAGCATCCACAGATTGATGGCCCCATTCAAACACGTTTCTGGACAGAAATCATTCAGAGCAGAAGTCTGGATTGTGTACTTCCCAAAACAACCCCCATTCTAAATCAACCTAAACCGTTCACTTCCCATTCTAGCGCTGCCGAAGACGTTTGCTCTTCCAAGATGAATTTGACACGACCATTGTCCAGTAAACAGATAGCCAAATAAGTAGCGTATTTTATAATCGATACATTTGCCTTTGATGTGTATTAAAAATTAGATACAAAAATCTTTATAATGTATGCAAAATTAGATACTATTGTCGTTGTAGTGTATTTAATTAGAGATACAAAATTATGAAAAAATCCGGTGTCTATGCCGTTGCACTCAAGCAAGTCAAAGCAAAAATCAGCGCTTTACTCGGTTTATCTGTGCCTAAACCGCCGAAAAATGGTTGGGTGCGCAGTATCCGTGAGGCCTTGGGGATGTCGGGCGCGCAATTAGGTGAACGTCTTAATCTCTCTCGTAATCAAGTC
>NZ_JAKKSJ010000064.1:0-18864 GCF_025653365.1 Shewanella sp. SW32
GACTTGATTACGAGAGAGATTAAGACGTTCACCTAATTGCGCGCCCGACATCCCCAAGGCCTCACGGATACTGCGCACCCAACCATTTTTCGGCGGTTTAGGCACAGATAAACCGAGTAAAGCGCTGATTTTTGCTTTGACTTGCTTGAGTGCAACGGCATAGACACCGGATTTTTTCATAATTTTGTATCTCTAATTAAATACACTACAACGACAATAGTATCTAATTTTGCATACATTATAAAGATTACTGTATCTAATTTTTAATACACATCAAAAGAAAATGTATCGATTATAAAATACGCTACTTATTTGGCTATCTGTTTACTGGACAATGGTCGTGTCAAATTCATCTTGGAAGTGCAAACGTCTTCGGCAGCGATAGAATGGGAAGTGAACGGTTTAGGTTGATTTAGAATGGGGGGTGTTTTGGGAAGTACACAATCCAGACCTCTGCTCTGAATGATTTCTGTCCAGAAACGTGTTTGAATGGGGCCAATCAATCTGTGGATGCTCAAGACAACCAGTATGATACTTTATTACTCAGTGTAGTGGTCAACTAAATTTGGCCACAGCTTTAGAATCTTCCCAAAATCTTCGCTCTGATTCATTTGGGCTCAATCCTGCATTGTAATGATGTGGCCTGACTTCACAGTAATAACCAATGATGTAATCAGTCACATCTTGTTTAGCTTCGCTAAAACTCTTGTAGCCTTGGGTCGGGAGCCATTCCGTTTTTAAACTCCTGAAAAATCGCTCCATTGGCGCATTATCCCAGCAGTTACCGCGACGGCTCATGCTCTGGGTGATTTGATATTTCCACAGCCGTTGACGGTATTTCAGGCTGGTATAATGGCAGCCTTGATCGGAGTGGAATATCAGGTTTTTAGGCTTCCCTCGTGATTCAAATGCCATTTCTAACGCTTTTACCGTTAACTCAGTATCCGGTGAAAATGACATCGCCCAACCAATGGCCTTTCTCGAAAATAAATCCAGCACAACCGCTAAATAGCACCAACGATTACCCGCCCAAATATACGTCACATCGCCGCACCAAACGGTGTTAGGTTCGACAACTGCAAATTGCCGTTTAAGTGCATTAGGGATTGTCACATGCTCATTTTCAGCCTTTTTATAGCGGTGTCTAGGTTGTTGGCAACTCACTAATCCGAGCTTTTTCATTAACCGAGTCGCCCGATAACGACTTAACGTAAAGCCACGTTCAGAGGCGATTGTTGCGATACTTCTCGTCCCTGCAGATTGCTTGCTTTCAGCATGTATTGCTTTGATTTCACATTCTAAACGCCGCTGCTCAGGTGTCACCACAAGCTCACAGCTTGCCCAATAACGGTAGCTACTCCGGTTCACGTTGAATACGTGGCATAACACTGAAATAGGATATTTATTGCTCTGATTGAGTTTCTCGATTATCGAGAATTGTTCAGCGAGTCCGACATCAATAGAGCGGTAGCCTTTTTTAGGATTTCTTTCTCGAGATTAATTCGTTCAATTTCGCGTTTTAGCGCCCTGATTTCAATCTGCTCAGGTGTCATGGGGGAGGCTTTAGGTGCAAGCCCTTGGCGCTCAATCTGAAGCTGTGTTACCCACTTACTGACCGTCGATTTCCCCACGTTCATGGCTTTTGCCGCCGCTTCTTGTGTGTAACCTTGATCAACGACTAATTGAGCGGTTTCGAGCTTAATGGCTGCGCTATATCGAGCACGTTTACTTTTATTCATGTTGTCACCTAAATGGGTTATGAGAGGATCATAACATTTCTTATTAGGTGGCCAAATTCACTATGCCACTACAAAGTCGTTATTTAAGGTTAATAAATACTATTAGATATTTCCATTTCCCTAATGCTGTATGCATGGGCGATGTCAGCACGTTCGACGGCGTTTTTCGCATCAGCCTCCAGGCGCTCAACCATCACTTCCAAAGTTTCCATGTGCTTGGCACGGCGTAAGCGTAATACATAGGTTTTCACAGTGTCACTAGCACTATTGAAGTTGAACATCTCACGTAACATTGTTTCGTCCTGAGTAAAAGGTTTCCCAGATGTATTTCTGAGCAAGACATTAGCACCAAATGATAAGTCCCAACATAACCGATGCTAAAATAATTTAACTTAGACCATCATGCAAGCAACGGGGAGGACAAGCAAGAGCATGGATTGCCGCGGAGCTGCGGGCGGAACCCCTAAATACTGGGATATGAAACCCTACGATGAACCAATCACTCGTCGCATCATGAAAAGCGATAATAATTGTCAGGTATTTACAGAGATTAAAGCCGCGGAAGCGTTTGTTCATTCCTAATAGACGATGAACGCCGGTGACACATGCAAGGAATAAATTGAATTGAAGACAAATCTGAGAGAGTTAAATGCTATTCAACCCGCTCCGCTGAGTGACTTTGTATTGCGGAACCTATTCGACATTGAAATTGAAATGGGGTGGAAAATTGAAAAGCTCAATTGTGAGGTTACCCGCGAAACGGTCCCATACTCGCTAATAGTAGGCCATGATTTTACGATGGTTTCAGCTATTACTTGGGGAGAATTATTAGATGGCCATAGTAACTCAAGAATGTCGAATTACTTAAAGCGTCTCGAGGAATCACAGAAGTATTTTTGTGATGACAATTGGCCCAAAGATGCCGGAGTTTGGCTCGCAAAACTGGATGGAAAGTATTACTTGGCTGGCGGTAAACACCGCGTGACGATTAATTACTTTCTACGCCATTTCAACAGTGAGTTCTTCAGTGACTCAATCGTGCTCCCAAATGTTAAAGTCCTTCAATATAAGCTCTTGTAAGAACGATCAATAAAGGTTGAAGATTATGCAAATTGGCCAAAAATATTTAGCAGTTTCAGAAGCATATTCATTTGAGGATTTAGACGGTTCTCTAGTTGAATTTCCAGAGCGACGTCGTGAGTTTGAAGTATTACCTAAACCAGATGTGGGAGAGGAATAAAGTCTGATACTATGACGGGTTGATGTAGGAAAAGCATCTTACACACATAAATAAATCTGGAAAACAATTATTCACTGACTGTACTGTGTATGGTCAGTGGTTTTCTGGGGGATTTATGTATCTCATACAATCGAGCGACGTGTACAAGCAGACTGAGTCATCGGTCATTGATAGCAGCTATCAATGTAGCCCTGTAGCGGGAAATATTGGCTCACTACCGACGTTGTTTAATCAAGATGGTTCATTCAACCACGAAGCGAATAGCTACCTCTTTTACCAGAAAGCCATCAAGGCCGCGAAAGACCTTTCTCCATGCTCTCAAGCATTGATGGCGTACTACCAATTCCTTGAAGACAACAACCTCCGTTGGGATCACTTTCTGCCTGTTAAACGATTAAAGCCAACCTACCTCTTTCGTTCGCATTTGCTTAAACAAATCAAGAATGGGGACTTAGCGTACAGCACAGCAAGCGTGCGAATGAACCAGATTGTTAACTACTACAAATGGTTAATGCATGATGATTACTTGAAGATCAAAAACGAGAAAGAGGCTCCATTCAAAGTAGAGTTTGTCTCCATTCAAAGCACAGGGATGCTGGCACATATTTCACCAACATTTAGCATACAGACCAGTGATCTACGAATTAAAGTGCCGAGGGATAGTAGCAGTAAGAACATAAGGCCGCTCACACCCCTGAGTAATGATTCGCTGGACATATTGACCTCGTATCTGCCTCAAGCATCCATTGAACTACGCCTTCAAGTGCTGCTTTCTATTGATACCGGAATGCGGATCAACGAAATCGCCACACTCACCCTTGATGCATTAAAGACTGCCATACGACTTGCTGAAAGTGAGCACCGCTATGAACTGATAATTTCACCGCAATTGAATGGTGTTCAAACCAAATATGCCAAGCGAAGAACCATTGAAATATCAGCCGAACTATTAACTCAGTTAGATTATTACCGCACCTCCGAGCGGCGCTTACAGCGTGTGAAAAAGCTCAATAATAAACTGGATAATTTATTTGAATTGGCATTAGGGCTAAAGCAGGAAGCTGTTGATGCGCTGGAGCGCTGTGAGCGCCACGAACCTCTGTTTGTCAGTGAACAAGGTAATCCGGTAACCGCAAAATCAATCGAAGCAAGGTGGTCAGAGTTACGCAGCGTAATTAAAAAGTCACACCCTACCTTCATCCACCGTTTCCACGATTTTCGCTCAACCTATGGCACTTATCGCCTCAGCGACTTACTCGAAGCCGGACTCCTTGATCTTGAGTGTATGGAACTGTTGATGGCGTGGATGGGACATAAAAATGAATCGACCACCTGGAAGTATTTGCGCTTTCTAAGACGGAAAAAGGCTTTCAAGGTCAAGTTTGGCATCCTCGATAACATTATGCACAGCGCATTACATGACGAACATGGACGTGAAAATGAGTAAAGTGGAATATCTCAGCGGTTGGCAGCCAGAGTTGTGTATTCAATTAGACATATATGGCATTCAAAAAGCGGACTTTAACCGTTTTCTGGTCAAGCACTTTCCCTCTACGCAGTTATTGCAACAAGGCGGACAATTTGAAGATGCTGACCGAGAGAGCGTTATTCTTCAGTTAAAACAGAGTTTTGATAAAACTATTGAAGAAGGCGGCAGCCATCACTCCCTGTACAAGATCTTTTCTATCACATCCTTATATCTCAGGTGGTGCGATAAGCAGAGTGTCAACGCATTCACCAAATGCTCTGTTGAAGGCTATATGTCTCACCATAATGACCGAGTAATGTTGGGTTTGATGAAAAGCTCGACCTATGCGCAGATACGCGGACAAATGAGTATCCTGTTTATCAAATACCTTGACTTGTCGTTTCATTACTTTGATAACGTGGTGGTCAGAGGTTACAGCGATACAAAGCCCTACGAAGCTTACACCCGTAGCGATTTAAATCAACTGCTTCCGTTTTTCCGACAAGTCTTTAAGCAGACGCACAAGCAATTTATTGCATTCCCAGAAAAACATTTTGATGCCTACAAGAACGTGCACACCATGACCTTTCACTGGCAGGGTGAGCAATACCACTTGTGTGGCGGTGTAAGCAAGATGATGTGCGCAGGGACGTTCCTGCTAGCCTATTACACCCATAGCAATACCGGAAACTTGTTGCAACTCAGCCACCCTGACAATGCCTCAACGACACTGGGCGAGGCATGGTACACCATGCCTGCCTTTAAACGCCGCGCATTTAAAACGATTCAGGTGGAAATATGTGGTCATGAGTTGGATATACCCAAATACGCCTTGGACTTTTTCGATAAGTTACGTGAAGCATCTATGCTGATTGATACGGGTGATCATGCCACCCTGCTGCAAACGATCGTTACCAATAAGGTACAGCCAATCAATCCTTCTACACTCCGTGCCTTTGCTGACTGGATGGAAAAACACTTTTCATTTACTGATCAAACGAGTCGTCGATTGCGTCCGGTGATAAGCCGCTTTCGCGAAACCGGAGCCCAGTTAACCGCGTTCCATCAGGGCGACATGGCGAACGACATCATGCTGAACAACACGCCCAACACCCGCAAGAAGCATTACAGTGAAGGTAATAGAATAACCAATAATGGCATGCTACAAGATGTAATGGCGATAAGAGAAGAGCAGGTCAAAAGCAGGGTGACCACCCCACAAGCGAGGCAGAACCTGGCAATTGATGTTCTGGTTATTGAACAAGAAAACAGCATCAAACTGCCTAACCTCAGCCGAACATCAAGCGGGTCAAGCTGTAGCAATCCGTTCGGTGAAAAGTCAGAGAAATATACCAAACAAGCTCGACGTCACGGATTAGCCAAAGAGGGGGAGCGATTAGCCTGCGCCGATTTGTTAGCTTGCTTTGGTTGCCCCGATCAGGTGATTGTTCAGTCGGTGGCAGATATCTGGTGCCTGCTCTCGTTCAAAGCATGTATCGAAGAATCGCTGTATCTGCATCTTGATGCGAGTCATTACCGCAACAACTTCGAAGCGATTATTTCATTCATCGACCAGAAAATACTACCTAACCTCCATGCCAAGGTATTCAAACAAGCCGAGACACGCCTGGATGACGATGGTCTGCATCCTGCTTGGGGCGAAGCTGATTCCATCCTCAACCTCATCCCTCGCGCCGATATGGAGATGAAATAATGCAAACCGACCATCTGTATGAAGCCAACTTTCCAGCACAGCACAAAATCCACGATACTGATGTGGCTAGGCTGTATCAAGAGCAACGTTTTGACGAGCTGGATGCCGTCATCATTTGTAAAGACACAGCGGGTGCGGTCACGGCCACCTTTAGCGATTGCGATTGGGATTGCTTTCCGTTCTCACGAAAAAAAGCAAACAACAACATCCGATTCTCAGAGTTTGAACAGGCGTCAACGCTACAGCGGGAGCTAAAACTGCTCACCTTTGGTTGGCTGTTTAATAAAAGTCCGAAACAACGAAAAGCGGCCAGTTTCCCTAGCGTTCGTACCCGTGTAGCAAATCTAAAAATCGCCTACCGTTTCCTTGCTTTTAACAATCTCACCTCTCTTGCAGCACTATCAGCACCGAGCCACTGGCAGGCGTTTACCGCGTATCTTGTCGATAAGGAATACTCACAGAGCTCCATCGAACTGTGTTTTATTGCTATCAACAAAGCTATCGAATTCGCATCATGGCATCAATTAGCGCTAGGCTTTACTGCACCGTTTAAGGTATCAGTTGAGGCAAAAAAACTCTGTGACCGACAACAGCAACAAACGCTGGTGATCCCTGAACGCTTATGTGATGCGATTTACGGTAAAGCGATTGATTTTATCGAAGAAGCCCTTCCATTTAGGACGTTAATTGCCCAAACCGAAAATGCTCTACAAGATAATTACCTTGAAGGTAAATGTACCCTCGATGAAAAGGTTACCCAAGGAGCCATGTACACATTTTTGAAAACTGATGGCGGTATTGATTACCACAAATATGGATCGGCACTGCAAGAGAATCAGCCCCACTCCGTTCTCGACATCATTGCACCATTAGCCGAAAAACTGCCGAATGTTATGTTAAACAACGGAGCTGATTTCAAACGTTACCTTGGGCAACTGATTACCAGTAGCTATATCGTGTGTGGAGGATTCAGTGGCATGCGAGACTCCGAGCTAGACAAGCTCACTTCTGACAGTTATTACAAGGACACCTTTGAAGGACGTGACTACCACATGCTGCAATCGCACACCTTTAAACTGGGCGAAAAACGCGAAACCTGGGTCACCGCCGCATCTTCCAAAAACGCTATTGAACTGATCTCCACTCTCACCGAGCGCTGGCGCTCCGAAGCCGTTTATCCTGATCCCAAGTACACGGGGTCACTCTGGATAAATCACACCGCTCGCTCAAAGCCACCAGTGTTGATAACTAACTGGAATGCCCGCTTGCAACGCTTTTGCAAGCAATTAGACATGGTGGTCAGCGAGGATGATTATCAGGAATGCCTTGAGTCAAACCCGCGTTCATTGGACAAAATAAAAGCATCGGTGACTGTTGGCCAGCCTTGGCCTTTAACCTCACACCAGTTCAGGCGCACACTGGCGTTTTATTGTATTAAGAATCGTTTTGGCACCTTAGTCGCACTGAAGCAGCAGTTTAAACACCTGTATTTAGCCATGACTGAGTGGTACACCAATGGCGGAAAGCTGGCGAGCTATCGGGACTTAATGGTAGACGAAAAGGTAAAAAACCTGCTCAATGACATCAATGCAGAATCAACGGCGAACAAGATTTTTAAGCAGTGGCATTCGGACGAAAAGCTCGCGGGAACTCACGGTAAAGCAATCATGAAAATGCGCGGCGAAATACCGAGTATCTATAGCTCTTGGGAGGTTATCTATAGGGCGGTTAAGGAGGGCAAGCTAACACTGCACGGCTCATTGCACAGCTATTGTAAAAATGGCTACAACTGCGATATGAACGGTGTTGTGGCACCACAGTTCTGCATAGATTGCGGCTCTTCCAGTAGCATCATTGACGAGCAACAGGCTAAGTGGTGGCAGAAAAAGCACCGTAGTCTAGTTGCTTATATGGAATCTGGAGAAGAAATTTCGGTAAGTGAACATAGCCACTATGTCACTCAAGTAAGAGCCGCTGAGAAGGTCATGGCTGACTTTGATATGCCCTTTGTTCCTTTTGAACCTGATTTGAAGGTAGCTAACTTATGAACAAGAGCGAAAACACACTATTGGCATTAGAAGCGGCTCTAGAACGCATTAAACAGGGGATGCCTAAACGTATTCCCGCTCACCGTAAACTTAGTGTAAGAGCTGTCGAGGAAGAAGCGAATTTAGGTAATGGTAGCGGTTATTACTACCCTGATTTTGTCGAAAAGGTTAAACGGACCAAAATTGAATTTGCGGCAGGAAAAGGTGAAATAGTCCAACCAGAGATCCAAACTGTGCGCATCAAACTCAAAGAACAAAAGCGCATCAAGGATAATTTCAAGACCAAGTATGAAACGGAGCGAGAAAAATTAGCTCTGTTTGCGGCTGCACAACATCACCTAAACGATAAGCTTGTTCAAGCAATGGCTCGTATTGATGACCTTGAATATGAGAATGCAGAGCTTCGAGAGGAAATCGCTAAGATAAAAAGAAGCCAAGTAGTACCAATCAAGTAACACCTATCTAGCCCACTGGATGTTCTTCCAAAGTGGGCTAACCACTGCTCCTCACCAAACTCGTTTTGGGACATTTCCGCGTTAGAATTTTAACTCTAATTCCACAGATTCGAATTACCAAAAGTATGGCAATGCTCGATCTAACAATAAGTGAAAATATATATTCAAGAGGGATATCTATGGCACTGTCTAATGCGTACTAGACAGCATCATATCGGGATATTAGAACTTGTTTGTATCTTTAACTTCCAATAATTCACCGTTACTGGCGATTTTCAGAAAGACCTGTTTTTTAGTGGTGGGGTTAACAGCGCTTATTACATAAAAATTACCTTCAAAGGTCACAATGGATAATTGTGATTCAGGTACCTCTTTCCATGAGCCATCTAATTTACCTACCTCAAAACCAAAGTCTTTAAATGTCATTTGATTGAGTGACTTAGCGGCAACCTTTATTGCACCTTGCCCACTAATCACACCATGATCAGCATGGGCTAAAGCACTACCATTCATTAATAGGCCACATAGGGCGACAACTGTTATCAATTTTTTCATAGCATTCTCCAAATTATGTCAATTATTATTTAAGGCCAATGACGTCATACTGCCCTTTAACCAGTAGCTGTACGGCTATCGGTTTATCCGATTTATTTTTCCAATACCAACCATGGGAACCCGCGAAAGGTGCCGTAAAGCTCCCTTTCATTTCGTTTGATGTTGCTATGGTGTAACTCTCAAAATAACCTGTAGTATCTCCCTCTGGTTCACCATGGAGGTCAAAATACAAAGCGTCGCCATCAGTTAACCATTCATAGGTCATTTTGGCATACTGTGGCATAGCAAACTTATATTCGACGCCTCGACCAGCGGGAACAACCACTTCAATCGTTTGAAATTCTTGGCTGTTTTTCTCACCTAAGCCCTGCGTTGAAACCACACCTTCGGCTTCAGCGGCTTGTGCAAGTGTCGTTAATCCCAATTTTTGGCCTACGCCTGTCGGGTCAATGTTGTACTCGGCAGGAAGGATAAAAGTCACCAGAGCAACGGCCGCAATGACAGTTGCGGAAATACTGGCTTTGACTAAAGTGGTTGAACTCACAGTGTGTTGCATAATCTTCTCTTTTTATTAGTTAATTTACAAAATAACCAGTAAGCTGATAGCCCATCAGCATGATCCCGGCACTCATGAGTGCCGTGTTTGTGAGCGTTGAAAATCGCTGAAATGAAGGAAAGTGACGCCAAGCGTTAATCACTATCAAAATAAAGGCCAACGCAGCAAATTGCCCGATCTCCACCCCGATGTTAAATGCCAATAAATTGGTAAACAGGCCTTCCTGTGACAGTTCAAATTCCTGTAATTTGGTTGCCAGTCCAAAGCCATGGAACAAACCAAAGATCAACACCGCCATTTGGGTATTGGGTTGCCAATTAAAGCAGCGCTTAAATCCACCTAAGTTATCAAAACCTTTGTAGATCACTGATACGCCGATAATGGCATCGATCAAATACGCATTGACCTGAACATCAGTCATAACGCCAAGTAACAACGTTGTGCTGTGACCAATAGTAAACATGGTGACATACAACAACACATCTTTGCTGCGGTACAAAAAGAAGATCACCCCCACTAAAAATAGTAAGTGGTCGTATCCGGTGATCATATGCTTAGCCCCGATATACAAAAACGGAATAAATTGCACCCCTTGGTTTTGTTCTAAAAAGGCTCGGGTATTGTCATCGACCCCATGGGCCAATACATCGACACTGATAAAACCTAACAGTCCAATTAAGAGGAATAGGCTGATTTTTAATAGCTTATTTGGCATCAACTAACTCCATTGCTTCTACTTCAGTCAAAATAGACTCCTTTTCTTTGTGTAAAATTCGATATAGCGCGGGGATAAGAAATAGCGTTAATAGCGTAGAGGAGATAATGCCGCCAATCACTACGGTAGCCAGTGGCCGTTGCACTTCAGAACCAATACCGGTATTGAGGGCCATCGGAATAAAGCCAAGCGAGGCGACTAATGCGGTGGTTATGACCGGACGCAGCCTTGTAAGTGCCCCTTCAAAAATGGCGCTATCGAGTCCCATCCCTTCTTTACGCAATTGGCGGATAAAGGACACCATTACCAGACCGTTTAAAATCGCAATGCCCGATAATGCAATAAAGCCAACCGCGGCCGAAATTGAGAACGGAATATCGCGCAGCAACAGCGCCGCAATCCCACCAGTTAACGCCAGAGGCACACCAGTAAAGATAATCATTGCGTCTTTAAAGGAGTTAAGCGCCAACATCAGCAACCCGATAATCATCAACAAGGTAACAGGCACCACAATACTGAGGCGTTTTGAAGCCGATTGCAGTTTCTGATAGGTGCCACCGTACTCCAGCCAATAACCTGCGGGAATTGCTACTTTTTCACCAATAACAGTCTGAATATCGGCGACAAAGCTGCCTAAATCTCGTCCACGTACGTTAGCAGTAACGACCATTCGGCGTTTACCGTTTTCACGGTTTATTTGGTTAGCACCAGAAACCAGCTCTAAGGAGGCTAATTCTTGAAGTGGAATGCTTTGACCGCCAGGCAACGTAATTGGTAGATAACTGAGCGCATCGATGTTCTGCCTACGCGACTCATCAAGACGCACCACGATATCTGAACGCACATCCCCTTGGTAGAATTTACCCGCCACAGTCCCTCCCATCGCGGTTGCAACCTGAGATTGCACCTCCATGATACTGATACCATGCTGCATCAGCTTTTGACGATTAGGAATGATGTTCAGCATCGTTAGCCCCGTGCTCTGCTCAACCTGAATATCTGCAACGCCTTCGACTTGAGCGATAGCGGACTCAATTTCTGCACCCAGTGCTGTGAGCGTATCAAAATCATCACCAAACACTTTGATGGCAAGTTCTGCCCTTACCCCTGCCAGCAGTTCATTGAAACGCATCTGAATGGGTTGCAAGAATTCATAACGATTACCCGGAATGGGGGCGACTAGAGCAGCAAGTTCTTCGACGATTTGTGCTTTAGATTTGTTAGGATTGGGCCACTGCTCACGTGGTTTTAAGATAATGAAGTTATCCGCCACGCTGGGAGGAACCGCATCGGTAGCGACATCAGCCGTACCGATTTTGGCAAACACCCGCTCAACTTCTGGCATTTGTTTAATTTTATCTTCCAGTGTTTCCTGCAGGGCGATTGCCTGACTCAGCGAGGTTCCCGGAATTCGAAGGGCGTGCATAGCAATATCCCCTTCATCTAGATTAGGTGCGAATTCACTGCCTAATTTCGTCGCCTGATAACCAAAGATTGCCACTAACAGCGTGGCAGCGATGACAACCATCCAGCGCCCTTTAATAACCCAACTTAAGGCCGGGCGATATAAGAACACTGCGCCACGAATAAGTGGACTGTGTTTCTCTTTCACCGGTTTTTTAAACAGCAGTGCAACCATTGCAGGAACAAAGGTGACGGAAAGCAGCATTGCACTTAACAGTGCAATCACCACTGTAATGGCCATTGGATGGAACATTTTGCCTTCCACGCCTTCCAGCGCAAAAATCGGCAAATAGACCGCCGTTATGATAAAGACACCAAACAGTGCCGGGCGAATAACCTCGCGAGTGGCCTCAAAGACGAGTTCTAAACGTTCTTTTAATGGTAAGGGATCATCCCCCGCCTGACTTAAACGCCTCAGGCAATTTTCAACAATGATGATCGCGCCATCCACTAATAAACCAAAGTCCAGAGCCCCTAAGCTCATCAAGTTAGCACTAACACGAGTCTGCACCATGCCCGTAATGGTCATCAACATGGCAAAAGGGATGACTAATGCGGTTAAAAATGCCGCCCGAAAGTTTCCTAGCAAGACAAACAACACCACGATCACCAGAATTGCGCCTTCAAGTAGATTGGTTTGTACTGTCTGTAACGTTTTATCTACCAAGGTGGTGCGGTCATATACGGCAGTGGCCACAATCCCTTCTGGTAAAGTCGCATTGATTTCTGTGAGCTTTTCGCCCACGGCATGGGCTACGGTGCGGCTATTTTCACCAATTAACATAAACACGGTACTCATAACCACTTCACGGCCATTCTGCGTGGCGGCACCGTTTCGTAGACCTTGGCCATTTTCAATCTCTGCCACATCTTTGATGGTCAAGGCTGATCCATTGGCCGATTTCAGCGGGATATTGCCAATCGTGGCCATATCCTCTGCCTGACCGGGCATTCTCAGTAGCCACTGCGCGCCGTTTTGCTCAATAAAACCCGCACCTTGATTTTGATTATTTTTAGCAATGGCATCGACAACATCCGCTTGGGTTAAGCCAAAGGCCAAAAGTTTTTCTGGTTTGAAAGCCACTAAAATTTCACGTTCAAAACCACCAATAGGATTCACTTCAACAACGCCGGGCACTCGCATCAACTGCGGTCTAATCGTCCAATCGTGCACAGTGCGTAAATCCATTGGGGTGATCGGCGAACCATCGGCGTGGGTGGCATCAGGCAATGCATCCACCGTAAACATAAAGATTTCACCTAAGCCTGTCGCAATAGGCCCAAGCTGCGGCTCAAGTCCTACAGGCAATTCAGCACGGGCTGCGGATAATCGTTCGTTCACGAGCTGGCGGGCAAAATACACATCCGTGTCGTCACTGAATATGGCAACCACTTGAGACAAGCCATAGCGAGAAACGGAACGTGTGTAAGTTAGCCCAGGTAAACCTGCCAAAGCGGTTTCCAAGGGAAAGGTGACCCGTTGCTCAATCTCAAGCGGGGTATAACCTGGGGCTTCGGTGTTGATCATCACCTGCACATTGGTGATGTCCGGCACCGCATCAATCGGCAATTTAGTGAAGTTCCATATGCCTAATCCGGCTAAAGCTAATACCATCACCAGCACTAGGAATTTTCGCTTTATCGAAAAGCGTAAAATCGATTCCAACATGACTTACACTCCTAGTGATCGTGGGATGCGCCAGACTTTTCAATGTCGGCTTTTAAGATATAGCTATTTTCGGTGACGTATTCAGTGCCAGGTTTCAAACCGCCCAGTACCTCAACCCATTCACCGCCTTGACGGCCTAGCTCCAGCATACGCACTTCATATTGCTCACCGACTTTGGCAAACACTACGGTGAAATCACGAAACCCTTGCAATCCAATTCGTTTAATTGCCAAAGGCACCTCAATGGTGGCCACTTCAATCTTGGCGTGAACAAAACTGCCGGAGGTAAACGCTCCCTTTTCATTAGCAAGTTTTACCCACACGATACGGGCTTGATCATCACGCACTTGGGGCTCGATAAATGAAACAGTACCTTGATAAGTCTCATCCGAGCCCTCTATCTGCAAAGTGACGGCAGCACCGATGCTAACCTTTTGATAATCAATGGGGTATACCGCCAGTTTAGCGATATAATGACTGTTATCGGTGAGCGTCAGCAACGAACGGCCAAGGGTTTGCTCGCCACTGTTAGCGAACTGCTGCGTGACTAAGCCATCGGATGGCGCTTTGATTTGATATGGCTTCAAACTTTCGTTACTTTCTATGGTTAACAAGGGTTGGCCTTTTTTTACCCTGTCACCCAGTCCAACATACAACTGCGTAATTTCTCCTTCAAAGCGAGCGGCGATGGCACGCTGCGACTCTACCGGTAGCGCCAATGTGCCATAGGCAGGGATTGTTTGGTGCAAAGTGGCTGGACCTGCAATATCGGTTTGAATATCCATCGCGGTGGCGACGGCTTGCTCTATCGTGGTGCGACCTTCAAAGTTGTCATACTGCCAAAGGTACGTTTTACCTTGGTATTTAGCCTCAATCGTGACCACAAACGAATGGGGTTCATAGATCTCCATATCACCACGGAGGAAATCCCCTTGCGCGTTAAAGCGAATGTCATCCACGACATTGCCTAAGCGAGTCAATTTAACGCTCAAATCAACAGTTTTGGGATCTAGTGGTTTCCCTTCATAGGTCAACCACACTCGAAACTCTGGAGGGACACCCGTTTCAAAAATGGACAGCTCTAAAGCAAAATTCCCCTCACGCAGCATACGTCCACGATGCGGACCTTTTTCTGGCTCGGCCTGCTCAGCAACTGGGGCTGAGGAAGCCAATACAGGTGTTGGGATGACGGCGTTCATACCCATACTGAGCAGTATCGCCAAACTCAGTGACGAAAGGATGTGGTTATTTTTCATAAGTAATCTCACTGAGAAATGGACGTACCCGTCAGGCGTTGAATTTCGATGTGTTGTAAATGCAAGCTTTCAAAGGCATCCAGCAACTGATATTGAGCACTGAGTAATTCCCGATACACATCATTAAATTGGTTATAACTGAGTTGACCTTTATCAAAAGCATTACTTGCCTCTGACAGGGCTTTTTCGAGGGTGGGCACTATGCTGTTGCGCACTGTATCTATCACATGCGCAGAGTGTGCCATTTCCTGTAGTAGTACATAGAGTTGAGCATCTTGAGCTTGCATTAATGCGCTTTGTTCGTTGGCCAACACATCCTGCTGAGCGTGGAGGGCTGCGATTGTCCCTGCATTACGGTCACTTGCGCCCCAAGGGATAGAGACGCCTGCCACTAAACCAAAGTCATCGCTTGCCTCATAACGACGGACCCCAGCGGTAAATTGCCACTGGGGTTTGGCTTCAATTCGTGCCAGTTCCATTTGTGACTGAGCAATACGCTGAGCACTGGCAAACTGTTGAAAACGCGGATTCTGCTTTAGCAGGGTAAGCTGACTGTCAACCGACGGCACAGTTGGCATGTCCAGCAGATCACCGTTGAAATAATATGCTGCTTTGGGCTTACCCCAAAGAGAGGCTAGTTGATACTGGCTCGCTTTCAGCTCGTGTTCGATATCTTCGACCGCCAGTCCTCGGCGGATAAATTCAGCCTTTGCCAACTGCATTTCAACCGCCGAACTTTTACCTGCTTGCACCCGCTTGGCAATCGTACCAACAACGTTCTCAGCCTGAGCCTTTGCCATCACATTGAGCTTAAGGCGCTCCTGTTTAACCAGTATATCGATAAAGTGCTTAGCCACCTGAGAAGACAAATCGAGCGCCTTGATTTGCTTCTCTATGGCCAGTTTAGTGGTTTCTGTTTTTGCCGTGTTAACACGACTATCAATTAAATCCTGTTGCAGCAACCATGAGAAGGTGAGCGTAGATTGCATACTTTTCAATGCACTGTGTTCCCCTGTGCCTAACGCATCCTCAATCATCAGCCCAATTTCTGGGCGTTCACCGACACTCGCTTGCTGAATACGCCCCTCCCAGACTCGCTGCTGCGATACAAAAGCTTGTAAATCAGGATGATGAGTGAGAGTCATGGTAACCGCATCAGATAAACTGATTTTTTGCGGGCTTTCATCTGTCGCTGCGGATACCGACAGGATAATACTCATTCCTATCAATGCAGCAAAAAACCGATTACCTATCGGTTTTTTGGCTGTGCGTTTACAAAGAATAGCTTTCATTCCCAATCCTTACTTAATGGGTGAAAAAAGTTTCGATAATATGGTGGAGGCTATCCACCGTGGAGGCGGTTAATACTGGTGCTATGACTAACAACACAATAGCTAAACCGATTGCCAATCGAGAAGATGTACAAACAGGATAAATTAGGCGCTGCACTCGCACGCTGGTTTGATCATTGCCGAAATAGCTCGTTTGCAACCCATCACAACCTAGCGTTACGCTTCGTTGCATTCTGGCAACGTTAACCAGAGCCTGAGCAACGTCAAGATGGTCGTGTTCATTTGTCACTGCATGATCTGCCATCAGTTCAGTAAGCAAGGTAAATTGCTTGACCAAATGTTGTTTCATCCCGAGCGGAAAAAAGCCTGCAAAAGTCGCGAAGATCACTTTAAACAGAGGATCTCTGGCAGCGACATGCGCCATTTCATGCCGGATAATAATATCTAATTCCTGCTCATTAACCCGTTCTTGTAGTGCCGTAGTCAGATAGATTTTGGGAGAAATAAGCCCTGTGGTAAAAGCTGCAGGTATTGCCAAAGGTAATAAATAATAACGATGCTGAGAGTTGGCTTCTTGGGGGTAAACATCTGATAATCCAAGCAGAGACGCCATTGTTGATGATTGTTTTTTGCGAGAATAAACAGTCTTTATCATCGACCAAATCAAAAATCCCGAGGCCGAAAGCAAGGTAACTGCGTGCCAACTGTCGAAGCTAAAAATATCAATATGGTGCCAGTGAACAAATTCATTTAACCAAGCTGCAGAAAACAAATCTTGCTGCTTCGGCCAGAAAAAGACAACACAATTAATGGCTATCCACCAAGGCGCTGTGACTAACGACCATAGGATAACTTTACGTAACCTGAAAGTGAGATAATCTAATCTAGGCAGAGTGAATCGTAGAGCGATCGAGATGAACACAACACTGATAGCAAATGCCAGCACTGCAACACTCAGTAAATTCAGTGTAATCGCTAAATCGCCAACAAACATAAGCCTAATTATCCTTTCCGAAGTTGACGTTGTTCTTCAATTAAATGTTCCAAGATATCTAGCTGAGCATCATTCAGATTAGCGGATACTGAACTAAAGGCCGCGATCAGACTGTGCTCACCCTCTTCGATAAAGTCACTAGTAACATTGGTAATAAGTTTGGCGATCAAGGCTTCTCTGTCGACTTTTGCTCGATAAAAGTAGGCATGACCCTGCTTAGTTCGACTCAGTAATCCTTTTTTAAACAAGCGATCTAAGGTGCTCTGAATGGTATTGAGTGAACTCTCTCGAGACAACCCAAGCACCGCATGTACTTGCTTAGCATCCGCTTCAGACTCAGTCCAAAGATGTTGCAAAACCTGCTTTTCTAATTCACCTAACTGCATAACACTTTTCTCTTGCCATAATGACCGCTATAGTGGCAGAACAAAAACCGATAGGCAATCGGTTTTTAATAACTCATAGTGAGGGTGGAATGGGCTGGCTACTAACAAAGTATATGATCACCGCTGCAGTCGTTGTTGCAGCTTCTGAGCTTGCAAAGCGTAGTGATAAACTTGGAGCGCTGATCGTGGCATTGCCGCTGGTCACCATTTTAGCCATGGTTTGGTTATATGTTGAAAAACAGCCAATGGAAAAAATAGCGAACCATGCTTGGTACACGTTCTGGTATGTCATACCTACATTACCTATGTTCCTGATATTTCCATCACTGTTACAACGTTTGGGTTTCTGGCCATCGTTACTAGTGAGTGCCACGATAACCGTAATTTGCTTTTGGTTGTTTGCGTTATTCGTAAAAATATTTGGAATCGATCTAATTTCATGGCACTAGAAAAATGATGTGATTCAGTAATAGTGGGAACTTTATACATTACAAAAATTTGGTCAACCTGTGCACAGTTGGTATCAGGTCCTTTGCTACTCCTGAAAAGCTTTGGGGCAATTTCGATTTAGAAATGGCAGCGTAACTATGCGATCGCTGCCATTTTAGTATCAAACTTATTGCTCCCCCCACAGTTACAGCTGAACAATTCACAGATAGAGAGTCATTAAAGGCCGCTAAAAAATTTGCGCAAGATCTAGGGAAGGATTTAAGAAGATAGGTCGCTAGTAACGAATGCTGGATACTCAGCTAAGCAATTTTTCAATACCCATTTTGATTCACTGGTGGCTAGATTAGCAATACAACCAATACTATTTAGAGCAATTGTCAGTTTGCAAAGGCTTAATAGTCATTTGTAGTAAAGTTACATTTTTCACTTAAGTTATTTTGCGGCTGCTCCTATTTGTCAGACTATGGGTACATTTTATGTCGACGTATGGTTACATCATTTAGCTAAGTAATTGTTTCTGTATATGCTGCTATGTCATAGTTTGGTTTCAGCGACACCAAAGTTTCCATGTGCTTAGCACGGCGTAAGCGTAATACATAGGTTTTCACAGTGTCTGTAGTGGCACACTAATTTTGGCCACCTAAATAGAGGTGATATTATTACCTCGTAGATGACTTTAGGTGAACACATGAGATCGACAACCAGAAAAACATTTAGTGCTGAATTCAAACTTGAAGCAGCCCAATTAGTCCTCGATAAAAACCATAGCATCATCGAAGCTGCAAAGGCGATGAACGTAGGTAAGTCCACTATGGATAAATGGGTGAGACAGTTAAAACTAGAACGCCATGGTGGCACACCAA
>NZ_JAKKSJ010000065.1:0-16886 GCF_025653365.1 Shewanella sp. SW32
GTCGCCAGGCATTACCATCTCTACGCCTTCTGGCAGTTCGATAGTACCGGTTACGTCAGTTGTACGGAAGTAGAACTGTGGACGGTAGCCTTTGAAGAATGGAGTGTGACGTCCGCCTTCTTCTTTTGACAGAACATAAACTTCTGATTCAAAAGTCGTGTGTGGGTTGATTGAACCTGGTTTAGCCAATACTTGACCACGTTCTACGTCATCACGCTTAGTACCACGTAATAACACACCACAGTTCTCGCCTGCACGACCTTCGTCAAGCAGTTTACGGAACATTTCTACACCAGTACACGTTGTTTTAGTCGTTGTGCGAACACCAACGATTTCAACTTCGTCACCCACTTTAACAATACCACGCTCAACACGACCAGTAACTACTGTACCACGGCCTGAAATTGAGAATACGTCTTCGATTGGCAGTAGGAACGGCTTATCGATGTCACGTTGTGGTTCTGGAATGTAAGAATCCAGTGCTGCGGCTAATTCAAGGATCTTAGCTTCCCACTCTGGTTGACCTTCTAGGGCCTTCAGGGCTGAACCTTGGATTACTGGTAAATCATCACCTGGGAAATCGTATTCTGACAGAAGTTCACGCACTTCCATTTCAACCAATTCCAGTAACTCTTCGTCATCTACCATGTCACATTTGTTCATGAACACGATGATGAAAGGTACGCCAACCTGACGAGAAAGCAGGATGTGCTCACGAGTCTGTGGCATTGGACCGTCTGTAGAGGCAACTACTAGAATCGCGCCGTCCATCTGTGCAGCACCAGTGATCATGTTTTTAACATAGTCAGCGTGGCCTGGGCAGTCTACGTGTGCGTAGTGACGTGAAGGCGTGTCATATTCGATGTGAGAGGTATTGATCGTAATACCGCGCTCACGCTCTTCTGGAGCGTTATCGATTTGAGAGAAGTCTTTAGCTTCGCCACCGTAGGTCTTAGCCAGTACGTGAGAGATAGCTGCAGTCAGTGTGGTTTTACCATGGTCAACGTGACCAATGGTGCCCACGTTTACGTGAGGCTTAATACGTTCAAATTTAGCTTTTGCCACGATATATTCCTTTCTTTTCAGAATAGTCCAGTCAGTGCTGGACCATAATAACATTTATGTCGTAACTGGATATTAGCTACGAGATTCAATAATCGCTTTTGCAATGTTTTGCGGTGCATCAGAGTACTTCAAGAACTCCATAGAGTATGAAGCGCGACCCTGTGTAGCAGAGCGCAAATCAGTTGCATAACCAAACATTTCAGAAAGAGGCACTACAGCATGGACTATTTTGATGCCACCAAAGCCATCATCCATCCCTTCAATTAGGCCACGACGACGGTTCAAATCACCAACGACGTCACCCATATAATTTTCAGGGGTAGTTACTTCTACTTTCATGCAAGGTTCGAGCAACGCCGGATTCGCTTCAAGCGCACCCTTTTTGAAGCCCATAGAACCTGCAATTTTGAACGCCATCTCGTTCGAGTCCACATCATGATATGAACCATCGAACAGAGTGACCTTCACGTCCAACACAGGGAAGCCAGCGAGAACGCCATTCTTCATCTGTTCTTGGATACCTTTATCAACCGCAGGAATGAATTCACGAGGAATCACACCTCCCACAACAGCATTGACAAATTCGTAACCAGCGCCTTCTTCATTAGGCTCTAGTTTTAACCAAACGTGACCGAATTGTCCACGACCACCTGATTGGCGTACAAATTTACCTTCAGCTTCTACTGAAGCTCGGATAGTTTCGCGGTAGGCCACTTGTGGCTTACCTACGTTACATTCAACACCAAATTCGCGACGCATACGGTCTACGATGATGTCTAAGTGTAACTCACCCATACCCGAAATCAGAGTTTGTGATGATTCTTCGTCAGTTTCAACTCGGAATGATGGATCTTCCGCTGCAAGTTTTTGCAACGCGATACCCATTTTGTCCTGATCGGCTTTTGACTTAGGCTCAACGGCAATGGTAATTACTGGCTCTGGGAACTCCATACGTTCCAAGATCACTCTATGATCGTTATCACAAAGCGTATCACCCGTAGTCACTTCTTTTAGACCAATCGCCGCTGCGATATCACCAGCACGGACTTCTTTCAGTTCAGTGCGATCGTTTGCGTGCATTTGCACCATGCGACCTACGCGTTCACGCTTCTGTTTGACAGAGTTGTAAACGCCCGAACCTGATTCGAGTACGCCTGAGTACACGCGAATAAAGGTCAAAGTTCCTACGAATGGATCTGTAGCAATCTTAAATGCCAATGCAGCAAAAGGCGCATTGTCATCTGATGGGCGTTCTACTTCTTGGTCGTTCTCATCGATGCCCTTAATTGGAGGCACATCAATTGGCGCTGGCAAGAATTCAATAACCGCATCAAGTACCGCTTGAACGCCTTTGTTCTTAAATGCAGAACCACAAGTCGCTAAAACGATTTCATTATTTATAGTACGCTGACGTAGCGCCTTTTTAATTTCGTCTTCTGATAGCGTGCCTTCTTCAAGGTACTTATCCATCAGTTCATCCGAAGATTCGGCTGCCACTTCAACCAGATACTCATGCATTTCAGCCGCTTTAGCTGCTAACTCTGCAGGGATCTCCTCATAAGTGAAAGTCATACCCTGGTCTGATTCATTCCAGTTAATTGCTTTCATCTTGATTAAGTCGATCACGCCTTTGAAGTTTTCTTCTGCACCAATATTCAATTGAATAGGCACACAAGTGGCTCCAAGACGAGTTCTAATTTGCTTCACTACACGTTCAAAGTCTGCACCTGCACGGTCCATCTTGTTGATAAACACCAAACGTGGAACGCGGTATTTATCAGCTTGACGCCACACTGTTTCTGACTGAGGTTCAACACCAGATGAACCACAGAAAACGACAACAGCGCCGTCGAGGACACGCAGAGACCGTTCAACTTCAATAGTAAAGTCAACGTGACCAGGGGTATCGATGATATTGATGCGGTGTTCAGTGAATTGAGCATCCATACCACGCCAGAATGTGGTTACCGCAGCCGAGGTGATAGTGATACCACGCTCTTGCTCTTGAACCATCCAGTCTGTGGTAGCGGCGCCGTCATGCACCTCACCGATTTTATGAGACAAACCGGTATAGAACAGAACACGTTCTGTTGTGGTGGTTTTACCTGCGTCAACATGAGCACAAATACCGATATTACGATAACGCTCAATTGGGGTTGTACGAGCCACGATTATACCCTCTCCACCAAGACCTAAGTCTTGGCAATATCAACAACTATGGTGTGGGCCTAAGCCCACACCATCATATTACCAACGGTAATGAGCAAAGGCTTTGTTAGCTTCAGCCATGCGATGCACGTCTTCACGCTTCTTAACAGCAGTACCTTTGTTTTCAGACGCATCCAGCATTTCACCTGCCAGACGTAAAGCCATAGATTTTTCACCACGCTTACGAGCAGCTTCAACTAACCAGCGCATCGCCAGTGCGTTACGACGCACAGGACGAACTTCACATGGTACCTGGTATGTAGAACCACCAACGCGACGAGATTTAACTTCGACTGATGGGCGAACGTTGTCCAGGGCTGCTTCAAGGATAACTAAATGGTTTTCGCTTTTCTTTTCAGCGACAACATCTAGTGCCTTGTAAATAATTTTTTCTGCAGTCGACTTTTTGCCGTCTTGCATAATGACGTTGATGAACTTAGCCAGCAACTCACTGTGAAACTTTGGATCTGGTAGGATTTTACGTTGTCCTACAACGCGACGTCTTGGCATAACAATTCTCCGTATGCTTCAGGGATTTCCAAAACTGGAATTCTCAAAATAAAACTAGCTTGGCCTTACTTAACGGATAAGTTAAGACTTAGGACGCTTAGCACCGTATTTAGAACGGCTTTGGCGACGTGAAGTCACGCCTGCACAGTCTAATGCGCCACGAATAGTGTGATAACGCACACCTGGTAAGTCTTTAACACGACCACCACGGATTAAGATCACGCTATGTTCCTGCAGGTTGTGGCCTTCACCGCCGATGTACGAAGTAACTTCGAAACCGTTAGTTAGACGCACACGAGCTACTTTACGTAGTGCAGAGTTAGGTTTTTTAGGGGTAGTAGTGTACACACGTGTACAAACACCACGTTTTTGCGGGCACGCATTCAACGCAGGCACGTTAGTCTTGTCGACTTTTGGCGCGCGTGGCTTACGTACCAACTGGTTTACAGTTGCCATGTATAGCTCCGAGTCAGTTGAATCAAACTCAACGATAAGGTGTGAAAAATCTATATCCCACAATGGTGGGACGCGGAATTTTAGAAAGGTAATGCCTGACTGTCAAGAAATAGCCAACTTTTGCGGCATATTACAAGAAAAAAGGCGCCATAGGCGCCTTTTTATAACAAACTTATTACTTAATCTTGGCTACCAGCCAAGTTTAAGAGATCGGCCAAGTTCTGTTCGGCTTCACTTGCAGTGATCTTGTTCACTACTACAGGTTCGTTTTTCTTCGCACGCGCTTCATTACGAGTCTTGTGATAAGCGTAACCAGTACCGGCTGGGATCAGTCGGCCAACGATAACGTTTTCTTTCAGACCACGTAATTGATCGCTCTTACCACCTACGGCGGCTTCGGTCAGTACGCGCGTGGTTTCTTGGAACGATGCTGCTGAGATAAAGGATTCTGTTGCCAGAGATGCTTTAGTAATACCCAGTAGTTCACGTTCGAAGGTCGCAGGCACTTTACCTTGGGCGATCAGTTCGCGGTTAGCGATCTTCACGCGTGACACTTCAGCTTGTTCCCCTTCGAGGAAGTCAGTGTCACCGGCAGAAGTGATAAGACACTTACGCAGCATCTGACGGATGATCACTTCGATATGCTTATCGTTGATCTTCACGCCTTGCAGACGGTAAACGTCCTGTACTTCGTTCACAATGTAGTTAGCTACGTTGTGGATACCACGAAGACGCAGAATGTCATGCGCAGCTTCTGGACCGTCAGCGATAACTTCACCACGTTCGACTTTTTCACCTTCGAACACGTTTAAGTTACGCCACTTAGGGATCATCTCTTCATAATGATCGCCGCCATCAGCAGGTGTAATCACCAAGCGACGCTTACCTTTGGTCTCTTTACCAAACGAGATGGTACCAGAGATTTCTGCCAGAATAGCAGGCTCTTTTGGCTTACGCGCTTCGAACAAGTCAGCAACGCGTGGCAGACCACCGGTGATGTCGCGAGTTTTAGACGATTCCTGAGGAATACGAGCTAATGCGTCACCCACGTTGATTTGCGCGTTATCTTCTAAGTTAACGATCGCACTACCTGGTAAGAAGTATTGTGCTGGTACTTCAGTACCTGGGATCATCAAGTCAGCACCATTAGCGCCAAGCAGACGGATCATTGGGCGCATTTCTTTACCCGCAGTACCACGCTGACCAACGTCAAGGATCACGATTGATGACAGACCCGTTAGTTCGTCTGTTTGACGTGTCATAGTGACACCGTCAATCATGTCTACGAACTTGATACTACCCGCCACTTCAGAAATGATTGGGTGAGTATGTGGATCCCAGTTAGCGATAACATCGCCCGCTTCAACAGCCGCTTCTTCTAGTTTCTCGAGCACAGTACCGTATGGCACTTTATAACGCTCTTTCTCACGACCCAGCTCGTCAATAACAGCCAGTTCAGAAGAACGAGAAACGATAACCAGTTTGCCGTCACTGTTAGTAACATGCTTAGCATTATGCAGTTTCAATGAACCCGAGTTTTTCACTTGGACATTGTTTTCTGCAGACGCTCTAGATGCCGCACCACCGATGTGGAAAGTACGCATCGTTAACTGTGTACCTGGTTCACCGATAGATTGTGCTGCCACAACACCGATGGCTTCACCGTGGTTAATAATATGACCACGAGCCAAGTCACGACCGTAACAAGCTGCACACACACCGAAATCGGTATCACAAGAAATAACAGAACGTACAATCACTTCGTCGATTGAATGCTCTTCTAACTTGTCACACCATGCTTCGTCGAGTAGCGTGTTACGTGGTGCTAATACGTCTTCAGTGCCTGGATAGAACACATCAATCGCAACCACACGACCCAGTACGCGTTCACGTAACGGCTCAACCACATCACCACCTTCAATCAGCGGTTTCATGGTTAGACCTTCGTGAGTACCACAATCGTCTTCGATAACCACTAAATCTTGTGCAACGTCTACAAGACGACGAGTCAGGTAACCCGAGTTCGCTGTCTTCAATGCCGTATCGGCTAGACCTTTACGCGCACCGTGAGTAGAAATAAAGTACTGGAGTACGTTTAGACCTTCACGGAAGTTAGCGGTAATTGGCGTTTCGATGATTGAGCCGTCTGGCTTAGCCATCAGACCACGCATACCCGCCAACTGACGGATCTGTGCGGCACTACCACGAGCGCCTGAGTCAGCCATCATATAAATGCTGTTAAACGAGGCTTGTTTCTCTTCAACGCCATCACGGTTAATCACTGTCTCAGTTGACAGGTTTTCCATCATAGCTTTAGAAACTTTTTCGTTGGCACTTGCCCAGATATCAATAACTTTGTTGTAACGCTCACCGGCTGTGACTAGACCAGATTGGAACTGCTCTTGAATTTCAAGAACTTCTGCTTCTGCATCAGCAACTAAGGTGTATTTCTCGTCTGGAATAACCATGTCATCGATACCGACAGAGGCACCTGAGATGGTTGCAAAACGGAAACCGGTATACATCAATTGGTCAGCGAAGATAACAGTATCTTTCAGACCCAGTTGACGATAACAGGTGTTCAACAATTTAGAGATCTGCTTTTTGCCCATGTTCTGGTTAACCAGATCAAATGACAAACCTGCTGGCAGAATAAGTGACAGCAGAGCACGACCCACAGTCGTATCAACGATACGGCGTTGTTCAGTGCGCTCACCATCGTCACCAATAATGGTTTCAGTGATACGAACTTTAACGCGGGCATGCAGTTCAGCAGCGCCAGTTGCGTAAGCTTTTTCAACTTCAGCAACAGACATAAATGCCATACCTTCACCACGGCCGTTAATACGCTCACGGCTGGTGTAGTACAGACCCAATACCACGTCTTGAGACGGGGTGATAACAGGCTCGCCGTTCGCGGGTGACAGGATGTTGTTGGTAGACATCATCAGGGCACGGGCTTCAAGCTGCGCTTCCAGTGTTAACGGTACGTGTACCGCCATTTGGTCACCGTCGAAGTCGGCGTTGTATGCCGCACAAACGAGTGGGTGTAACTGGATGGCTTTACCTTCAATCAGTACTGGTTCGAACGCTTGGATACCTAGTCTGTGCAGTGTTGGTGCACGGTTGAGCATCACTGGATGTTCGCGGATCACTTCATCCAGAACGTCCCATACTTCCGCCACTTCACGCTCAACCATCTTCTTAGCTGCTTTGATGGTAGTAGCTAAGCCACGACCTTCTAGCTTGCCATAGATGAATGGCTTGAACAGCTCCAGTGCCATCTTCTTAGGAAGACCACATTGGTGCAGACGTAAAGTAGGACCTACAGTAATTACCGAACGACCAGAATAGTCGACGCGCTTACCCAATAAGTTCTGACGGAAACGACCTTGCTTACCTTTGATCATATCGGCCAAAGATTTCAGAGGACGCTTGTTAGAACCGGTAATAGCACGACCACGACGACCGTTATCTAATAGCGCATCAACAGACTCTTGTAACATACGCTTTTCGTTGCGTACGATAATGTCCGGCGCAGCTAAATCTAACAGACGCTTCAAACGGTTGTTACGGTTGATCACGCGGCGATACAGGTCGTTAAGATCTGAAGTCGCGAAGCGGCCGCCATCGAGCGGAACCAACGGACGTAAGTCAGGTGGTAACACAGGCAGTACTTTTAAGATCATCCACTCAGGCTTGTTGCCTGAAATGTAGAATGCTTCCATCAACTTAAGACGTTTAGTCACTTTCTTGCGACGAGTCTCAGAGTTGATTGAAGGCAATTCTTCACGCATTTGTTCGATTTCTTTCGCTAAATCGATAGCACGTAACAGTTCAAGCACTGCTTCGGCACCCATTTTAGCTTCGAACTCATCACCGTATTCTTCTAATGCATCCAGATAAGTTTCTTCTGTCAGCATTTGGCCACGTTCAAGGCTGGTCATGCCAGGCTCGATCACGACAAATGATTCAAAATACAGTACGCGTTCGATATCACGCAGCGTCATATCCAGCATTAAGCCAATACGTGACGGCAGTGATTTTAAGAACCAAATGTGCGCAACTGGGCTAGCCAGTTCGATGTGACCCATACGCTCACGACGTACTTTAGTTTGGGTTACTTCAACGCCACACTTTTCACAAATAACACCACGGTGCTTCAAACGTTTGTACTTACCGCACAAACATTCGTAATCTTTGACTGGGCCAAAGATACGCGCACAGAACAGACCTTCACGCTCAGGCTTGAAGGTACGGTAGTTGATGGTTTCTGGCTTCTTAACTTCACCAAAAGACCAAGAACGGATCAGATCAGGCGATGCCAGACCAATTTTGATGCCGTTAAATTCTTCAGTCTTGCTTTGCTGTTTCAGAAACTTTAATAAGTCTTTCACGTTTCTCTCCTGAAGGAGTTAAACCGGGTGCTCCGCTTGCACGGAGCACCATTCTGTTTGCCAAACGCGGCTAAAGGCCTGCGCTTATGCCTGATCCAACTCGATATTAATACCGAGTGAACGGATCTCCTTCAGTAACACGTTGAAGGACTCTGGCATGCCAGGTTGCATCTGATGGTTACCGTCGACGATGTTCTTATACATCTGAGTACGACCGTTAACGTCATCCGATTTAACAGTGAGCATTTCTTGAAGCGTATAAGCGGCACCGTATGCTTCTAGTGCCCACACTTCCATCTCACCGAAACGCTGACCACCGAACTGAGCTTTACCGCCCAGTGGTTGTTGAGTCACTAAGCTGTACGAACCGGTAGAACGGGCGTGCATCTTGTCATCAACTAAGTGGTTCAGTTTGAGCATGTACATGTAACCTACCGTTACTTGACGCTCAAATTCGTTACCGGTACGACCATCAAACAACTTCAACTGACCAGAGGTTGGCAAACCTGCAAGTTCAAGCATCTGCTTGATCTCTTTCTCTTTAGCACCGTCGAATGCAGGAGTTGCAATCGGGATACCGCCTTTCAGGTTAGTCGCAAGACGTAATACTTCATCATCAGTGAATGAATCGATATCGACGCGCTGCTGCACTTCGTCACCTAATTCATAAACTTGCTTGATGTAACCACGAACTTCAGCCAGCTCACGCTGTTCTTCAAGCATCGCAGTGATCTTGTTACCAATGCCTTTGGCAGCGGCGCCCATATGGACTTCAAGTACCTGACCAATGTTCATACGTGATGGAACACCTAGCGGGTTCAATACGATGTCTACTGGGTTACCTTGTTCGTCATATGGCATGTCTTCGATTGGGCAAATCTTAGAGATAACACCCTTGTTACCGTGACGACCCGCCATCTTGTCACCAGGTTGGATAGTACGCTTAACCGCTAAGTAAACCTTAACGATTTTGAGTACGCCTGGCGCCAAGTCATCACCTTGGGTGATCTTGCGACGTTTGATTTCAAACTTCTTATCGAAGTCAGCTTTCAGCTCTTCATGCTGTTCAGCTAATTGCTCAAGTTCAGTTTGTTTTGCTTCATCATCAATGACTTGAACCAATACATCTTTACGTGGCAACGCAGCAATTTGCGCTTCAGTGAAACCAGCACCGATTAACAAGTTACGCGCACGGCTCAATACACCTTCTTCAAGGATCTTGAACTCTTCGCCTAAGTCTTTACGAGCTTGGGCAATGTGCATCTCTTCGATTTCAACTGCACGCTTGTCTTTTTCAACGCCGTCACGGGTAAATACCTGAACGTCGATGATAGTGCCCTTAACAGAGTTAGGAACACGCAGTGAACTGTCTTTAACATCAGACGCTTTCTCACCGAAGATAGCACGGAGTAACTTCTCTTCTGGCGTTAGCTGTGTTTCGCCTTTTGGCGTCACTTTACCAACCAGAATATCGCCACCCTTCACTTCTGCACCAATGTAAACGATACCTGACTCGTCGAGTTTCGACAGAGCAGATTCACCTACGTTTGGAATATCAGCCGTAATTTCTTCGCTACCCAGTTTGGTATCACGAGCAATACAAGACAGCTCCTGAATGTGGATAGTGGTGAAACGGTCTTCTTGCGCTACACGCTCAGAAATTAAGATCGAGTCTTCGAAGTTGTAACCGTTCCAAGGCATGAATGCGATACGCATGTTCTGGCCAAGGGCTAAGTCACCTAAGTCAGTAGACGGACCGTCTGCTAACACGTCACCACGAACGACTGGCTCACCAACAGCACAACAAGGGCGTTGGTTAATACAAGTGTTTTGGTTAGAACGGGTGTATTTAGTCAGGTTATAAATGTCGATACCGGCTTCGCCTGGACGCAACTCATCTTCATTTACTTTAACAACGATGCGGCTCGCATCAACGTAGTCTACAAAACCACCACGTTTAGCAACAACCACAACACCAGAGTCAACTGCCAAAGTACGTTCAATACCAGTACCTACTAGCGGCTTTTCAGAGCGCAGTGTGGGTACGGCTTGACGTTGCATGTTCGCACCCATCAAGGCACGGTTAGCATCGTCGTGTTCTAAGAACGGGATCAGCGACGCAGCAACAGAAATAATCTGTTGTGGCGAAACGTCCATATACTGGATGTCAGCAGCGCGCATAAAGGTAGATTCACCTTTATGACGACAAGCAATTTGCTCTTCTGCCATACGACCGTTCGCGTCAACTTCGATGTTCGCCTGTGCAATCACATAACGACCTTCTTCGATTGCTGACAAATATTCCACTTCGTCAGTAATCACGCCGTCGATAACCTTGCGGTATGGCGTTTCTAGGAAGCCGTAAGAGTTAGTACGGGCAAAACTTGCTAATGAGTTGATTAGACCAATGTTTGGACCTTCAGGGGTCTCAATTGGACATAAACGACCATAATGCGTTGGATGTACGTCGCGGACTTCGAAGCCTGCACGTTCACGAGTCAAACCACCAGGGCCAAGAGCAGAAATACGACGCTTATGCGTTACTTCTGACAGCGGGTTGTTTTGGTCCATGAATTGTGACAGCTGAGAAGAACCGAAGAACTCTTTCACTGCAGCAGAAATTGGCTTAGCGTTGATCAAGTCTTGTGGCATCAGCTCATTCAGATCGCCTAAAGACAGACGTTCACGCACGGCGCGCTCAACACGGACTAAACCAACACGGAATTGGTTTTCAGCCATTTCACCGACGCTACGAATACGACGGTTACCTAAGTGATCGATGTCATCGACTTCGTCGAAACCGTTACGGATATGAATGATGTTCTTCATTACCGCGACGATGTCTTCTTTAGTCAATACACCGCTACCTTCGTCATCAGGAATGCTGAGACGACGGTTGAACTTCATACGACCTACTTTAGACAGGTCATAACGCTCTTCACTGAAGAACAAGTTCTGGAATAGCGCTTCGGCAGCATCTTTGGTTGGTGGCTCGCCAGGACGCATCATACGATAGATCTCAACCAGCGCTTCTAAGCGGTTAGTGGTTGAATCGATACGCAGCGTATCTGAAATATAAGCACCATGATCTAGCTCGTTGATATACAACGTGCTGATATCTTTAATACCGGCCAATGATAGTTTAGCCAGATCTTCTAAGCTAATTTCACTGTTGGCAGAGACTAAAACTTCACCCGTGTCCGGATCGATATAATCTTGAGCAGCATATTTGCCCACGATATATTCAACTGGCACTTCAAGCTCAGTGGTATTGGTCTTTTCTAACTGACGAATGTGACGCGCAGTAATACGACGTCCCGCTTCAACCAGTACAGAACCTTCAGCATCCTTGATGTCATAGCTGGCAGTTTCGCCACGCAGACGTTCAGGCACCAAAGACATGACCAGAGTATCTTTCTTGATCTTGAACTCAACGCGTTCGAAGAACAGATCGAGGATCTCTTGAGTAGAATATTCTAATGCACGTAACATGATGGTCGCAGGCAGTTTGCGGCGACGGTCAATACGCACAAATAGTGCATCTTTAGGATCGAATTCAAAGTCAAGCCATGAACCACGGTAAGGAATAATACGTGCGTTATACAGCACCTTACCTGATGAGTGGGTTTTACCACGGTCATGATCAAAGAACACGCCTGGAGAACGGTGTAATTGAGATACGATTACACGCTCAGTACCGTTGATAACAAAAGTACCGTTATCCGTCATCAATGGGATATCACCCATGTAGACTTCTTGTTCTTTAATATCTTTTACTGTGCCCGCCGCTGCTTCACGGTCATACAACACCATGCGTAATTTAACGCGTAGTGGAGCTGAATACGTAACACCACGGATCTGACACTCTTTCACATCAAAAACAGGCTCGCCAAGCTTATAGCTGACGTATTGCAGTTCTGAGTTACCAGAAAAGCTCTTGATGGGAAAAACGCTACGGAAGGCGGCTTCTAAACCGCGCTCACCGGTAGGATCTTGATCGGTGAACTTCTTAAAAGAGTCTAGCTGGATAGACAATAAATAAGGGATATCCAAAACTTTTGGACGCTTACCAAAGTCTTTGCGAATACGCTTCTTTTCAGAATAGGAGTAAACCATGGGTTTCCTCTGCTTACGAGATGTGACCAAGACTGAATAAATAACTTAAGTTATTAAAATTCAGCACGTTTGCCCATCACCGTTGATGGCAAGAACCTAACCAGTAATCTCTGCTAGGGACTGCAAAATTTGGCGACAAACGGTGAAAAAAAATCGCCAGCGCATATAGCGCAAAAAAGGCCGACGGTTAAAAAACCGCCAGCCTCCACCCAAGTGGCTTGGGTGAGCAAGCTAAATAATAGCTTACTTAATTTCTACAGAAGCACCAGCTTCAGTAAGTTCTTTCTTCAGAGCTTCAGCTTCTTCTTTAGAAACGCCTTCTTTAACTGCTACTGGAGCAGCTTCAGACATAGCTTTAGCTTCTTTCAGGCCTAAACCAGTTGCGCCACGGATGGCTTTAATAACTGCAACTTTGTTGTCGCCGTGAGCAGTCAGAACTACGTTGAATTCTGTTTGTTCTTCAACAACAACTGCTTCTGCACCGCCAGAAACAACAGCAGCAGCGGCAGAAACGCCGAACTTCTCTTCCATAGCTTCGATCAGTTCAACAACTTCCATTACAGACATAGCTGCAAAGGCTTCTAAGATTTGGTCTTTAGTGATAGACATAACAAATGTTTCCTATTGTTCTGAATTCAATTTTATTAAGCAGCCAGCTTGAAATTAAGCGGCTTCTTGTTTTTGATCGCGCAGGGCGGCCAGTGTACGAACGAACTTGCCAGCAGATGCTTCTTTCATAGTCATCATTAACTGAGCTAGTGCTTCTTCGTATGTTGGCAGTTTCGCCAAACGATCAATTTCAGCTGCAGGGATGAAATTCCCTTCAAAGGCTGCGCCTTTAACTTCGAAGTTAGCTTGTTCTTTAGCAAAGTCTTTTAACAGACGTGCTGCAGCACCTGGGTGCTCTAAAGAAAAAGCAATCAAAGTTGGGCCAGTGAACGTTTCTGCTAGGCACTCAAAAGCAGTACCTTCAACAGCACGACGAGCTAGCGTGTTACGTACTACACGTACATATACACCAGCTTCGCGAGCTTTTTTACGCAGACCGGTCATAGCACCTACAGTCACACCGCGAGAATCAGCGGCAACTGCAGATAGCGCACCTTTGGCAGCTTCGTTGACTTCAGCAACAATCGCTTTTTTGTCTTCGAGTCTTAATGCCATTGGCTTTACTCCTGGATTCTACCTAGGGTATTCCCTAGTATTTACCATACTAAATACTTATGTATTTAGTGACTTACGGTGCAGATTATCCAGTAAAAAATTTTAGCTGGGGCCTGACACCGTCTACGCAGGAAATTAAGTTATTTTTACAAAAAACACCTGCGGTCTTGGACGGAAACCTGAGTTAAACTCCGCCTAAACGAGAGATAAAACAGGCTTCAACCCACAAAGTGCGCGCATTATAGACTAATGCACCCGCTTTGTAAAATTATAGAGTTGTTTCAAGCGTAGCTTGATCAACTGCAACACCTGCACCCATAGTGGTAGAGATGCTGATCTTTTTCACGAAAATGCCTTTAGCAACTGCAGGCTTAGCCTTTTTCAGTGCTGACACTAACGCTTCCAAGTTTTCTTTCAATTGAACTGGTGTGAAATCCACTTTACCGATAGTAGTGTGGATAATACCGTTCTTGTCGTTACGGTAACGAACTTGACCCGCTTTGGCGTTCTTAACAGCTTCAGCAACGTTTGGCGTTACTGTACCTGTTTTAGGGTTAGGCATTAAACCACGTGGGCCTAAGATTTGACCTAACATACCAACAACGCGCATTGCATCTGGAGATGCGATAACTACGTCAAAATTCATTTCACCGGCTTTGATTTTCTCAGCCAGATCATCCATACCAACTAGCTCAGCGCCAGCAGCTTTAGCAGCTTCAGCATTTGCACCTTGTGTAAATACTGCAACGCGAACGTCACGACCAGTACCATGTGGCAACACTGTTGCACCACGAACGTTTTGGTCAGATTTACGTGGGTCAATACCCAGGTTAACTGCTACGTCTACACTTTCAACGAATTTTGCAGTTGCTAATTCTTTTAACAGAGCAACAGCTTCGTTGATATCGTAGCTTTTAGTACCGTCAACTTTTTCGCGAATTACGCGCATGCGTTTAGTTAGCTTTGCCATTATATTAATCCTCTACAACCAAACCCATTGAACGCGCAGTACCTTCGATTGAGCGAGTCATCGCTTCAATGTCAGCACCAGTCATATCGGCAGCTTTCAGTTCAGCAATTTCTTGAACTTTAGCGCGAGCGATAGTACCCACTTTCTGAGTGTTTGGACGTGGAGAACCTGATTTCAGGCCTGCAGCAGTCTTCAGTAAGTAAGACGCTGGAGAAGTCTTAGTTTCAAAAGTGAATGAACGGTCACTGTAAACAGTGATCACAACTGGAATAGGCATGCCTTTTTCCATTTTTTCTGTACGGGCGTTAAACGCTTTACAGAATTCCATGATGTTCACACCTTTTTGACCCAAAGCTGGACCAACTGGTGGTGATGGGTTCGCAGAACCGGATTTTACTTGTAGCTTAATATAAGCATCAATCTTCTTTGCCATCTGACATTTCCTCAGTTTGGGTTCAAACGCGCATCAGCGACATGCTGACATGCTCCCCCGAAAACAACGGGTGCGAATTATATAGAAATTCGCACCCGTTGCCAAACGGATTTTGTAGTTTATTTAATCAGCCTTTTTCAACTTGACTAAAATCAAGTTCAACAGGCGTAGAACGACCAAAGATCATCACTGATACTTTCACGCGGCTCTTGTCATAATCCACCTCTTCAACGGTGCCGTTAAAGTCAGCAAATGGACCATCACACACACGTACCACTTCACCAGGCTCAAATATAGTTCTATGAGTCGGTGACGCTGTCGTTTCTTGTAAGCGACGCAGAATTGCATCAGCTTCTTTATCTGAAATTGGGGCAGGACGATCAGACGTTCCGCCAATAAAGCCTAAAACACGCGGGATGCTTTTGACTAAATGCCAGCTGTCATCGTTCATTTCCATCTGGACTAACACATAGCCAGGGAAAAACTTACGTTCGCTCTTGCGACGCTGACCTGCACGCATTTCGATGACTTCTTCAGTCGGAACCAATACTTCACCGAAGTATGCTTCCATGCCATGCATTTTAATATATTCAATCAGTGACTTACAAACTCGGCCTTCATAGCCTGAGAATGCCTGCACTACATACCATCTTTTTTTAGCTTCTTTAGCTTCAGTCATTCGAGGTGCCTATACGCCAGTGATAAAATTGACAATTCGCATTAACACAGCATCCATACCCCAAAGGATAAGAGCTAAGATACCTGTTGCTGCAAGGACAATAAAAGTGGTGTTTAGCGCTTCTTGACGCGTCGGCCATACAACCTTGCGCACTTCGATATGCGCTTCACGGGCAAAAGCTAACGCTTTTTTACCTTTTACAGTCTGAAGCGCAATAAAACCAGCAATAGCGAATGCAACGATAACACTAAGCGCACGTATGACGGCACTGGCTTCGCTATACATTTGATTGCCAATAACAGCAGCGGCTAGCAATACAATCACTAAACCCCACTTCACGATATCCAGAGAATTGTTCTGGTTTTCAGTATTTGTTGTCATCGGTTTTTCCGTTACTCAATACGGCCTGAGCTTAGAGCACATTAATTGACGGGCATAATCCCACATCACTCTGCATTTCCGAACACCCTTAGAAACGCAAAATAGCATAAGCTCAGGGTCAAAAATCGGCCATAGATTGTATTCTTATTCGACTTTGTAAGCAAGGATGCGAATCCCATGCAAACCACAAAACCTATGAAATAATCCACTTAAACAAAAAAGGAAGCCGAAGCTTCCTTTTCAAACTAATTTCTATCACAATTAAGCGATGATTTTAGCTACTACACCAGCACCAACTGTACGACCACCTTCACGGATTGCGAAGCGTAAACCTTCGTCCATCGCGATTGGGCAAATCAGAGTCACTACCATTTTGATGTTGTCGCCAGGCATTACCATCTCTACGCCTTCTGGCAGTTCGATAGTACCGGTTACGTCAGTTGTACGGAAGTAGAACTGTGGACGGTAGCCTTTGAAGAATGGAGTGTGACGTCCGCCTTCTTCTTT